>CAZFKB010000081.1:0-12377 GCA_964519785.1 uncultured Candidatus Obscuribacterales bacterium
ATTACCAAAAAGCCGTCCGGAATTTAGAAATTTAGGCAATTTTTGCAACAGAGCCGCTTCTACATTCAAAGATAAGCGCTACAAGTTCAACCGCGCTGAATGCGCCAAGAACGGCATCCCAAGCGGCGGATATCACTTCTTCCGCCCGCATGCTCCGGTATCGAATCAGGTGAACAATCTGGTTTCGATGGTCGGTGCTATGCAGGATGGCGAATTGCCGCCTGTGCTCGACCTGGAAGTTCCAGAGTCGTGGAAGAGCTTGTCGCTGAGACAGCGTCTCAATATTGTTCGAGCCTGGCTCGATGGTGTTGAGAATGCACTCAACGTGAAGCCGATTATCTATCTTTCCAGCTCGTTTGCTGGAGACATTCTTGGCAGTGACAAGTTCCTTGCCAATTATGTGTTGTGGCTTGCACATTACACTCGTGCAGCCAATCCTCGCGTTCCTGAACCTTGGAAGTCAGGGGGAGGATGGACGTTTTGGCAGTATTCCGAAACGGGACGAGTCGATGGTATCACCGATGATCTGGTGGACCTGAATCGCTTCAACGGTGATGCTGCTGCGCTCCAGAAGCTTCTCTGGAAGTCTGAGTAAACGTCATGCAACATAACTCACCCAAGAAGCCTATGGAAGATCCGCCGGCTCCAGCACCAACTTCAATTCCGGCGGAACAATACATTGCCAAGATCATTCGCTATATTCCGGGCAGCATTGTTGCCGGTTATACGAGCATGCTTGGTTTGGTTTCTCAGTCTGAACCATATCAGCTCTGTTTATCATGGGCGATATTTGGTTTCTGTCTCTTGCTTGCACCGCTCTATGTCATGTTTGTTCCGGATTCAATTCCGAACACAAAAGACTGCTCGAAGCGATTCCATGTTGTTGCAAGCTTCTTATCGTTCGCGGTCTGGGCATTTGCCTTGGGCGGACCGTTTACCAGCTTACCTTGGTACTCACCAATATATGGCTCTCTGGCACTTATTGCGGCCACTCTTTTTATGCCGTTGCTAGAGAAAGTTTTGATGCTCTTCAACTTTTTCAAATCTGAAAACTAAACCAAAGCCAAGCAAACTAAAGGAATATAACTATGGCCGCAGATTCGGCAACTTATACCTACGATTCTTTGAACAGAATCAAAACAATCACTTTCGCCAATGGAACGGTGATTACCTACAACTACGACGCGGCTGGCAACAGAACCAGCGTCGTCACAGTTTGCAGCCCTGGCGGCTGTTAATAGGCCAGTAAACAGAAACAGTAAAAAGCAAGGAAAAGACAAATGTCTAACTCCAATAATCAAACGCCTTCAAACGACAGCACCACGAATGACGCAGTAACTGCGCAAGACTGTGGATGCAATGATTCTAAATCCACTTCTTCAGCTATCGCACCAACCAAAGCGAAGGCTGCATCAGTTAAAAGCCTGCGCCGCCCGAAACCAGATGGCTCTAACAAAGCGCCCGGCGGAAAGGATCCGAGTCTTCCCAAATATGGTCCTCAAAGCAAGCAGGACGCAGTTGAGCCGGATGCGGCGCGCAAAAGGATCGAAAGCCGAACATTGCCTGGTAATATCTATGTTCCTCCGGCAAACAATTCGATTGCTGCTGGAAACGCAAGCAACACGGTTTCAGGTCCTGCTTCTATCGCAGAACTTGCCCGTGCTCTCCGAAACGATCCAGACCTCATCTATGAATGGGTGGTGAAGAACTGTGAGTTCCTTCCGAACTTCGGTCTGACCAAAGGCGGATTAGGCGCCAGCATCGATGGTTTTGGCAACAGCTTTGATCAAGCTGATTTGCTTGTACAACTATTCCGTCAGGCCGGTTTTTCGGCTAACTACCTCTTTGGTGAACTCGAGATGACAGCAAGCGAGCTTGCTGACTGGCTTGGAACTGACGCTGCTAACGTCTGGTCTTCGGCAAACTTGCTCTCAAACGGCGGTATCCCGAATACCGTTATTTTCGGACCGCCCGACAAAGTTCGTTTCAGCCATGTATGGGCTACTGTCCAGTTGTCTGGAACCTGGTACGTGTTCGATCCCTCAATCAAGGCTTACACGGCTATTTCCGGGACTAATCTCACGACAGCTACAGGCTTCAATGCCACTACTTTCATGAACAATGCAAGAAGTGGTGCGACTGTTACGGCTGATTATATCCAGAACTTGAACCGGACCAATGTTCGAAACGACATGCAAACCATGGCAATGAACTTGCATAACTGGATCAAGACGAACAATCATGGTGCCACCACCGACAATATTTTGGGCGGCCGCACCATCAACGATATCACGTTGGGACAGCGCATCACTGTGCACCCCAAGCAGCGTCCTGGTTCTACGCCGACTACATGGACTTCGGTTCCCAACAACTACAAGACTCTCATCCACCTTGTTTATGATGCTCCCAATATCGATATCACGCTGTTTTCAGCGGATATCCATTCGAAGCGTCTTACGCTTGGTTTCAACGGCAGCATGCAGTGCGAACTGCGCCTTGATGGAACCCTTCTAGCCACTAGCTCCGCGCAAGGTGTCGGAACCTGGAACTCAGTTTTGTTCGATATCCAGCATCCCTATGGAAGCACTTGGGCTGACAGCTATGTCTGGCAGCGAGTATGGGCCGGAAAAGAGCACGTCATTGCTCATGGATGGGGTAATGCTGGGCCTGCAATGGCAAACCTGCATCACACCAAGTTGGTTGAGGGGTCTGCCGCCGGCGTAAACGATGCCAGCGAGGCGGGATGGGGTGAAGCATTTACAGTCACCTTCCACACCTGGAACTATCAGAAGTCTAAGGCAGCCGACCTTCTTGGTCGTCTGACTGGTTGCACCACTGTTTTGCACCACCAGGTTGGCATCGTTGGATATTACGATACTCCATACACCGATATGGGCGCTGTGAGTTGGTCAGCTTCCGCGCTCGACAATAACTATGATCGGACTAAGTGGAACGACGGTCCCCTCGCCATGTTTGGTGTGACGCTCGAAGCTTCTGTGCTTGAGCAAATTCCAGAAGTAGGCGGCGTGAGCGCGACTCCTATCGTTGATATTGCAGTTGCAGCTGGTCAGAAAATTTATGACGCCAAAACGTCAAACTGGCTTTCAACAGTAAAACCCGCTCTCGTTAACTATCCTGCTGGCGATCTGAATGATCTTGAAGCTTGGTGGATCAACAACGGATACCGTCTTGGTATACCGGAAAACGGCTCTATCACAAAGAATTCCTGGACCGGATATGGCTATTGGGCCAATCCTGGTCAAGGCTCTTATGGTCTTATCACAGGTGGTCTGAAAGGATCTTCGGGCGACGAAGATCAGGATATCAACTGCTTTGGACCACCAAACTGTCCTTCTACAGTTGATAAGACCAAGAAGAAACTGCCTCCTTTTCAGCTCAGAGCAGAAGAGAGAGTCAATTTTCCTCCACCAAAAAACGGACCTAAACCAACCACTGGAAACAACGGTAATCCTACCGGTCCCTCGCAAAATCCGGGCGGTCCCTCTCACAGCGGTACGCCTGGAGGTGGTAGTGCTGGTGATTCGGGAGGAGCGATTTCTAACTTCAGTGGAACTGAACACTTTTATTCAACAGATTTGTCTGTTGGCTCACAAGCCTTTCCCTACGGTCTGGAATTTGGTCGAAGCTATTCATCAGCTCAGAGGTCAAACAATAGTCCTTTGGGTTATGGATGGAAACATAATTGGCAGACCGACCTGAAAGTGACCAGCGATATGAGCGCTGCAATGGCCGAAATGTCGCCTCTACATGCAAGTTCAGTGCTCACTGGACTTTTTGTAATGGTCGAGCTTTTCAAAGATCTGGCTCAGCCCTTCGATAAGTATTTGACCTCGTCTACGATTGGTCAATGGCTGAACGAAAAGATTGTGAAGAATGCTGTTCAAATTGAGTTGGGTGGGTCACTCACCTCATTTACTAAGCTCCCCGATGGAACATTCTTCCCACAGTTTGGTGATACTTCTACACTCATTCTCAACGGTGATGGAACATTCACTTACAAAACGCCTTATGGAATTTCTTACAATTTCAATCTGGCTGAAGATTTGGCCACAATTGTTTATCCTTCTGGCGTAACCATCACATTAACTTACACTTCTGGCAAGCTCACGAATGTCACAAATGGGCTTGGGCGAAATCTCAATTTCGTCTACACCGGTTCGGATCTGACTTCCGTGAATGATGGCAATGGACGTTCGGTGAGCTTTACGCTCAACGCAAGTCGCAACCTGACTCAATTTACCAATGCGAATTCAAAATCTACAACCTATGAGTATGATGCCCCAGGAAGGTTGACGAAAGTCTTTCTACCGGCCAATCCTCTGACGGCGGTTTATACCAATATTTATGACTCACAAAGTCGTGTTAAAGAGCAGATAAATGCTCTTGGTCAGAGCTTGTTCTTCTATTTGGCGGGCTCCCGGTCTGAGGTTGTGGATGCTTTGGGCAACAAAGTGACTTACTTCTTCAACCGCATGGGCCTCAATATTAAGACCGTGAACCAGGTCGGAAAGACTTGGACATCGACTTATGATGGATTGGGGCGCACTACAAAAACGGTCGCACCCGAAGCCAACAGTATTGAATACACTTTCAATAACAAGTCCCAAGTAACAGCAATTACAGTCAAACCGAAGACTGGTTCGCCACTTGCAAACTTGGTCACTAACATGACTTATGATGCAACTTGGAATTATTTGAAGACCGTTCAAGATCCACGTGGAAACACAACGACAATGAACTATGACGCGGTCAAGGGACTGCTTTTGAATATTCAAAGACCGGTGGTCGGTGGCTCTACGCCTCAGGTCACTTTTACTTACAATACTCGCGGCCAACCGATTACGCGTACAGATGAAACCAGCATAGTCACTCAATTCAACTATGATGTTTCAACAGAAAAACTTACCTCAATCGTGCATGACCAGGGAGTGGGAAGGCTCAATATCACAACCAGCTTTGGCTACAATGCTTGGGGAGATGTGACAGCAGTCACTGATCCGCGAGGGAATGCCACCACTTTTGTTTTTGACAATCTGCGCAGAATGACTCAGCGTACTGAAAGTGCGCCATTTAGCTATGTGACTAATTTTGCTTACACTGACAATAGCAAAATGTCGTCAATGCAGCGCCAGACCGGTGATGTGTTGAATCCCTGGCAGACAGTCAGTTACACGTACTCGTTAACGGACCGTCTCAAAACAATTACTGACCCTTCAAGCGCCGTTACTACCCTTACTTATGATGGTCTTGACCGACTTTGGAAATCTACCAACGCGCTTACGCAAGTGACTGAAATTTCTTATGATGCGATGAGCCGGATTTCGACTATTAAAGATCCTTCTCTCTCAATTACTCAGACTCGTACTTATTCGAACAATGGTCAATTGGCCAGTGTCATGGATTCGCGCAGTAACACTGTTTCGTTCTCGTATGATGGACACGACCGCTTGGATCGCACCACTTTCCCCGGCGGAACTTATGAGCAGAATTCGTCTTACGACAACAACGGCAATGTTCTAACATTCAGAACTCGTGATGCCAAAAACATCACGATGGTCTACGATGTTTTGAACCGTCGCACAAGCAAGACACCAGGTACTGACCCTGCTGTCACCTACACTTATGACCTTGCCGGCCGTCTTTTGACTGCAAGCAAGCCTGTGATAGCAAGCGATCCGAGTTCGGGAACGTTTACCAATTTCTTCGATACCGCTGGACGCTTTTTCAAGGAGCAGTACCCTGACGGGAAGAATTTTACGCATCAGCTTGATGCAAATGGAAACGTGACGCGCACAACCTGGCCTGATGCTTGGTTTGTTGATCGAGTTTACGACCAGTTGAACCGCATGACTGACATTAAGCTAAATGGTGCTGGAACCAGTGCTATTCAGTTCCAGTGGGATCAGCTTTCGCGCCGCAAGAAAATCATTTACGAAAATGGTTGCGTTGCGGATCTCGGATTTGAAGCAGACAACGACATGAATAGCCTCGCTCACACGTTCGTGGGCTCTAATGTCACGTTCAGCTATACGTTTGATGCAATTCATCAGATGCTTACTCAAGCAATCAGTGATGGCACAAACTTCCAGTGGCACCCGTCTGCTGGTGGCACCGTCACTTATGGAACCGCAAGTAACTTGAACCTCTATCCGACTGTCGGCGGAATCGCGCATACCTACAACAACAACGGCTGCCTCACGGGTGATGGAACCTGGACCTTCGGCTACAACGTCGAGTCTATGTTGACCACTGCCACGAAAACTGGCACGAGTTTGGCGTTTAAGTACGACCCGAACATGCGCCAGGTAGAGAAGGCGGTTGGTGCCACCAAGACGCGATTCTACTATGGTGGTTTGCAGCGTCTAGGAGATTATTCTTCGGCCGGTGCGCTTCAGAACCGCTACGTTTATGGTATCGGAATGGATGAAGTTCTTATCCAAGTCACCAGTGCCGGTGTCAAAACTTATTATCATGGCGACCACCAGGGCTCAATCATTGCGATTACTAACAATACTGGCGCAGTGACTAATAGGTACAAGTATTCCCCATTTGGTGAAAGCCCGAGTATGACTGGTACCACTCATGGTTATACTGGTCAGCGATTTGACTCTGAAAGCGGATTGTATTATTACAAGAACCGCTATTATTCGCCGAAACTTGGCAGATTCCTTCAGCCAGACCCGATTGGGTTGTTAGGTGGATTGAATCTATACACGTATGTGGAAAATAGTCCTCTGAACTATACAGATCCTCGTGGGCTGAAGCCAGCTCCAGGTGGCGGCACTGGTGGTCAACCAGTTGGTGGTGGTGGCGGATTTCCTTTTCCTACCCGGCCTGAAGATTGGCCGGACTCCACTAAGCCGGGACCTAATGGTGAGCCTCCAATTGAGGGAACAGAGCCGGATCCATTAATTGACGGACTTGCTGTGGACGTAGCTTTCTTGTTGGCTGGGATTGCTGCTGCTGCCGGAAAAGCCATCTTGGCTAGCGCGGCAGGAGCAATAGCAAGAAATGCCGCTAGAGGCAAAATCGATCTTTTACATAGAATCGACGTTCGAGATCTCTTGCCATTGATTACACGTCCTCAAAACCTTAGGAAGATTGACGGTTCATATCTACAGTATTCCGTCCCTGGCGTAGTGCGCTACACCGATAACTTGGGAAGGCTGGTAGAACGAACCGGAATGTTTGAAGTGGGTGTTGAGAATGGAGTCATCACTCACTACTTTTTCAATCCTAGAGGTGGTACTAAAACCTTCTTATAAGCTTGCAAATTGAAATTTTTTGGTTAGGATATAAGGTGTTTTAGATCTTCGATAGAGGCCAAGTCAAACTTGGCCTCTATCAGTACTTTATTCAATTTAAGAAAATGGAGACTCTTTTGAAAAAAAGCTATTCCTTGGAATTTGGTTTTAAAGCTGAATATTTAATTAAAAAACCCAATCCTGACTTGATGCCCGAATATTTCGTGAGTCTTTCAGGCAATGAATTCTTTCAAAGTAATCTTTCCAAGGTATCTGAAGTTGTTTTGGATAATTGTCTACAAATTGAACCAGCAAACAAAGCTCCCTGGCTACTGGAAATTAATGGGGATTTGATAAATCCACAAGTAGAAGGTATTTATGGATGTCCGTGTTCGAAATCTTTTCTTGCAGTTGTTGATTCAGTCGCTTATTACATTAGCAGCGAATTGCCACTTAAGTACACTCTGATAGAAAGTCAACCGGTTCGACATGTAAATACTTACCCGGCATTAGATTTGGTGCTGGTTCTCGACTACACTGGCATGACCGCTATCGGGCCCCATGGAATTTTGTGGAACTCAAATCGGTTGGTAAGAGATGAGTTAAAAGTGATTACTGTTACTGAAGATTTCATATTTTGTTGTGGAGACTATAATTCGAAATCCACCGAACAAAATGATTTTGCAAAATTAAGTCGCTTAGACGGCAAAGTATTGGAACAAAATCTTTGGACTGAGCCCTAATTGTACTTAATAGAAAGCATCCGGGAGGCGAGATTATCGGTCATTTCTGGCATAATCTGCTGCAGTTTTGTCGTGTTAAATAGAATGGGTAAGCTTTTTCAATCTTTAGCCTGGTTGGTTTTGCAGGATTTGTAAGTGTCCAAAGTAAAGTCACAATTATCAGAAGCCGAAAGAAGCGTTTGTTATGGCTCATTCCCTGTTGGGTCGTTTTTGCACAATCTGGCGACGTCTGCTAAATATTCATATGTTTCATTCCTGATTTTAGAAAGTCTCCTCGATACCGCTTCTGGTGGCTTTTTTGCTTTTTTGCCTCGCTCCAAGCTTACTATAGGATATAAACGAAGCTTCTTGGTAACACTTTGACTGGACTGCCTCTTAAGCGCTCTTTTGTTCTTTTTTCCTGTTTTGCCGTCAGAGCTTGAAGGAAAAGACAATTTATCTATGAAGCTGCAGTGATCGGCTTCTCGGTCGCTTTCCCTTGAGGTATTTCAATGCCAAGCCAAATATCGCACATCTTGCAGAAAAAATGGGTGCGGACATACTGGTCGTGACGCCCACGTCTTTGAGTTTGGTTAAGGGTGATAGTGGGCTCTCCATCTTTACTCATGTGTTCATTACAGCTTGGGCATTTCATAAATCAACCTCCCGTCGGGCAGCCTCTACTTTCATGTATTGTTTTTACCCATTTCGCCGCGAGGAATATATACAGATTTAAGCGGACCCGGCGGTAGCCGATTCCTTTGATTATTGAGCTTACAAAGAATTGTGCGCCAGCGTTCTTTTTTTCTTCTTTGCTTTTTGTGTTGTCGGAGTATAATGGAATCAAGCGAAAGTACTTGCGCTTGAAGAGAATCATTGAACTCCTCTTCTGAAAAAGAAGTGAAACGAAAAAGCCGCAAGACGCCCAAATAATCTAAAAAATCAAACATGCAGTTTAGCCGCATCATGGGGAATGATGCGGAAGTCGTCGTTCTGAAGGCTTACCCGTAGGTAAAGCAGGATAAAGAGATTTCAGAGATTCTTTCTATGCCTTGCACCACAAGGCATTTCAGTCTGAAACACCTGCGTTGAGTCTGAAACGCATCAGGATTTTTCAGGCTGGTTTCGAGTTCAAAATTTGATCTGAAATGCGTAATCAAAAACCTTCGAGGGAACTAGTTAAGTAATGAGGGCTTGAAAACCGATGGACGATATCGAGCGTAAAAAATTACTTTCAATCAAAAATGAAATTCGTGAGAATGTACACGCATGGTCAAAATTGTCTCCCCGAGAGCGCGACGTGTTGCGATTGAGGGTTGGGCTAGATGATGATCAGATGCGTGATCAGTCATCAGTAGCCTCACTTTTTGGTGTCACTTTGAGTCGCATTAATGGGCTCGAAGAAAAAGCATTGAAAAAACTTCGCAGACGAGATGATCCTGAAATTAAAGGCTCTGGTGTTCCTAAGAAACCCAGATGTCCGGATGACCTTGGAAACATGGCGCTGGATTTTGAAGAGAGTTCTTGAGCCCCAATTTGGTTGAATTTCAGTGTTAGTCTGAAATGCATCAGGATTTTTCAGACTGTACAACTGAGTAATTAGCTACCAAATGTGGTTAGCTTGTTAAATGAACTGGCGACAGGAATAGCTATTGTTGAAAATTCAATTGGCAATGCTTGTTTCGGTTTTTGTTGTCCCGTGCTTAATTCAAGCCGCGTTGTTTTATTGTATATATTTTTTGACAAATTTTCTAACCAAAAAATTCTCAGTAAATGTAAGTACAAGAACCTTGAACATTTCAATGTGCGTCATATTTGTCTTGCTGATATTTGTGACAGTGTTGTCGACCTACGTCTTTTTTCCTTATTACCTGACTTGGAGTTTGAAAGTGTTTGAAAAGTTGCTAATGTAAGCTGGCAAAAGTTTTTCAGAGTATTTTGCAAATCCCCAATATTTGACCGTTTTCAGTCTGGAACATTTTGTTTTTGCTGCCGTCTAATTTTTCATGCTGCTGAGTAGTTTTCTTGGTGGCGGGTATCCTGGGAATCGAAAATAGGCATCCAAGGCGTCACTGAATTTTCAAAACTGGCTCGGAAAATAACCTGCAAAATCTGTTCGAGCTTTCTAACAAACTAACGAAAAGAAACAAAAAATGACAAGTGAAATACGCAGGGGCAGAAAGCCCACGCTTGTTTCTATCTATGGTTCGCTCAATCCAGAAGATGTGCAAAGGCTAAATCAAATGGCTTTTGCCAAAGGCAAAGCTCCCTCGGCAATTGTTCGAGAAGCTGTGCTTTTGTTTTTGGATGGACAAGAAACCGAAGCGATAGATGCAAGAGAGGCGCTTGTAGAAAAGCGTCTCAAGAGAATGGAAGACAGACTTGCAGCATTGCTTGCACGAACAGCAATTGATGCTGGAATGATCTTTCAGATACTTCAAGCCAATATGAATCCAGAGACTAAATCAGAAGATTTGATGTGGGCTCATAACTTGGCTGTGAAGAGACTCAAAACAAAACTCTCTGGTCAGAATTTAGCTGTCAAAGAGTTGGCAGTTGAACCAGATGATTCTCGAACAGAAGATTCAGATCCTAATGACTCTGAATCTGCCGACGAAGAGATGAGTGATGATTAGGTCAATAGCAAAACACAAATACTTAAAAGGCAAGAGCGCCTCATCAAAGGCTAGAAAACACGTAAATTACATTGCATATAGGTCAGAGACAAGAGACGAAAAAGAGCGCGGCTCCAGAAAGTTTTTCGATGGCACGCGCGATCGAATTGAGCCGACTGAAGTCAAAGATCTCATTTACGAACAAGCAAAAGAAAAAGACTTCATTATGCACAAGCTTATCTTGTCGCCTGGCATTGAGTCAGTTGACATGAAAGAGTACACGCGCGAAGTGATGGAGAAATTAGCAGAGCACAAAAGACTTGATCTTGAGTGGCGAGCAGTTATTCACAAAAACACAGACCACCAGCACGCCCATATTGTGATCATGGGAAAAGACAAGCGCGGATATGATGTGATGATCCGAAAAGAAGATCATCAGTACTTGCGAAAAGTTGGAGATGATTATCTAGAGCGCGAGCACAAACTAGATCGTTTTCTTGATCGAGAAGTAACGACTCTGCTTAGAACAAAAGAGTATGAGCGTAGCGGAGACGATTATTTCAAGAGTCTTTTCTCTGGAAAAAACGAGCTCAAGGACAAAGACAAAAGGCGCGAAAAAGATTTAGATCCAGATCGTGACAGACGTGAGTTTGAAAAGCTGGATAAGGACATTCGCGACGCAATGAAAAGCGACGATCGAAAAGTCGTTGATTTTGGCAAGAGCAAAAAACAATGGATTCGAGAAGAGCAGGGCAGATGGTCTGATTTTCATAGTCATGCACAGACAATGAGAATCCAGATGGAATATGACAAGTTGCTCAAGTCGAATCCTGAGCTCGCTGAGTCATTGCTTCAAGAATTGCAGTGGGCAAAACATGTCGAGCGCGAATTGAGCAACGATCAAAACCCTCGATTGAAACAATTGTTCGGCATCGAACCTCATGCAGAAAGAGGCATGGATAGGACTCAAACCCAAGAACAACAAAGAACTCAAGAGTCAATTCAATTTACACAAACTGCCCAGGTCTTTGAGACCAACAGGCAGATTCAAGAAAGTCAAAAAATAGGCGGTGTTGAGCAGGCGGAAACGCCAAAAGCCAAAGACCGCGATGAACTGGAGCGTGACAAATGAACACTATTCAAGTAACACAAAATATTTCAGTTCCAATTTCCATTGACCAAGCTCCTGAGCTTGTAGCCGCAACAGTGAATTCTTTGGGATGGAAAATCAGACATGTCGATCCGCTATTGAAGCGCTTATCTGCGATGGAAAACAAGACTGATGTGATTGGTCGAGATTCCTGGCGGTTTGAATTTGACCTTGCGGTTTCATGGAAGAAAATAGCCGAAGAGTCGATTGATATTGCAGTATCAGTAAGTGAGCGTCAGATGCAATGGACTTTGCCGCACTGTGAAGAGCGATGCAAAGCTATTGTTGATGGAATCAAGCTTGATGCAAAAACAATAACCAGTTGCGATCGCACGTCCGACACATATGGCTCTGCCAAATGGGATTCGGTGGATGATCTAGACAAAGCAGGGTATGTCGCATCAAAAAATGACCATACAAGATTGATTCTAGGACCTGCACGAGATGGTTTTGTAATTAGTGTGCCACCAGAAGAAACTGCGATGCATGCAACAGTATGCGGACCGACTGGCTCTGGCAAAAGCTCGACAGTATATATTCCAAATCTTATTGAGCGTCTTGCAGTAAGTGCAATAGTCACCGAGGCAACGGCGGGATCAGAAGAGCCAGATTTATTCAAAAAGAC
>CAZFKB010000081.1:12387-15258 GCA_964519785.1 uncultured Candidatus Obscuribacterales bacterium
AAAAGTCGCCGGTCACAAAATCTATTATTTCAACCCGGATGATTTGCGCTCAACGAGAATAAATCCTATCGAGCATTTAAAAACATATGATGAGGCAAGCCATGTGGCATCGCTCATTATTCAAAACACTTCTGGCAAACACTCAAGTACTGACAAGATCTGGGAAGATTCTGAGCGTCAATTACTCAAGTCTTTGATATTGCATGCAATGGGTGAAAAGGGAACGCTAGCAGATATTCGCTCGTGGCTAAGAGAAGGACCAGAGAAGATTGGAGCGCTTTTGAAGAACTCTACTTATACCCTTGCGATGAAAGAGTTCTGGGGATTTTTCAATAATAGTTCTGAAGGGTTCAGATTTGGTGTCATATCGGGACTTATGCAGAGGTTGAATCTATGGGTGTCGCCTCGAATAGCTGCATTGACTGAAAAGACGGATCTTGATATTGAAGCGCTTCCCGATGAGCTTTTCACGTTCTATTTTGCAGTGCCGGCACAAAAGACTGAGCTCAAACCACTTTCGGCGTTGATTTTCAATTTTATTTTGGATCTTGCACTGCAAAAGAAGTTCAAAAGACCACTTGCGCTGTTTTTAGACGAGTTCACTAATTATGGCTATATTCCTGGTATTGCAGAGAAATTGACGATTATTCGCCACCGAAATATACCTGCGATGCTTGGCTTTCAAGACTATGTGCAGCTTAGAAAAGTGTATGGAGACGACGATGCGACGCTGCTTTTTAGTCAGCCAGGAACAAGAATTGTGTTTCGACCACGAGACAATACAACTGCTCGCAAAGTAAGTGACGCCCATGGATCAAAGACTGTAATTGAGCGAAAAGTGACAAGCACTGGTCATATTAACGAGCGCGAGTTTGCTCGCAAGTTAATGGGACCAGATGAGGTTGCGGCGTTAGAGCGAGGCAGAGCGATTGTCTTTACCCCTTCGACTAATCCAATTTTGCTCAAGTCATTTACCTGGCAAGACTACAAAGAAGCGATAGCTTACGAACCGCCGGAGCTTCGGGTTTTAGAAGTAGATGAAGAGTTGAAGCGCCGATGCCAGGAAGAAGCACAAAAGCCAGCGTGGCAATCGCAACATGAACAGAAAAAATCTAGCAACGAAGAGACTGCATTTAAACCTTATCGCAAGAAAGAGAAGCGCAAACAGAAAAATTCTGGATTTCAAGCTCAAAAGCAACAAGCTCCTGAGGCTAAGCCGCAGCAGCAAGAAAAGCCCAAGGCGAGTAAGTCTGGCAGTCCATCGCGTTTTGATATGCCGGAGGGAATTTAGTCATGATTGCACTTGGACTTATTTTCGCGCTTTTAGCATTTTGTGCGATCAACACGTTTGTTGGTGACTTTGTAATAAACAGGGAAGGCACAGGATTTTTGCCTGGACTTGTAGCTGCTCTTTGGGCGTTCTATCCATTTTTGCAAATGGCAAGAAATGACGACACGAACTTATTGCACTCAGGTGTGGCTAAATATCCGGTAAATGTGCAGGTGGCGTTTTCGAAAATCAGAAGGATACTATCTGAATCGAGCTATTTCTATGGCGACAAATGGCACGTGGTGACGGCAGATACAGCGACTAATTGCATCGTTGCAGATCTTCGATTTTTTGAAGAAGAGACAAAAATGGAGCCAAGCGGGCGCGGACATTTTCACACGCGCCAGGTGCGAAAGCAAAGATATATTCGTTTGAACGTGACACTAAGTCCAGAAGGTACTTCTGAGGCAAATGTTCAATTGGATTTTGAAATTAGAGTCGAGGGGCTGAATGAAAGAGCTTGCAAGGACATAATTGCAGGGTTCAAACAGCAGGTTGAAGAAGAAATCGGACCTGGTCAAAGTGCAAAAGAGCCAGAAGCTGTTGTAAGTCTGCAAGCGCCCTGGTGGCTCATTGGTGCAACGAGTTTCGCACTTATATTCATGTTCGTTGATATCACGAAAAACTTTTGGAGAATCTAATGGCTACACAAGATCAATTGCATGAGGCATATGCTGCATTTCGAATTCCGATTGGAAGTTCGTGGCAGACAATCAAAAAACGCTACAAAGTTTTGGTTCGAGTTTGGCACCCTGACAGACAAGGTGAGTCCTTGCAGGGTGATGCTGAGCAAGAGTTGAAGGAAATAAATCATTTTTATCAGGATGTGTTCAAGCCGCATTTTGAAGGCGGGGAGCACAAGGAAAATCGATATTGCTTATGCCAATCTGTTCCATCGAGTCAGGCAAATAAAGAGCCTGAGCCGGAGCAGCCGAAGTATGAGGACTCGCCACCCAAGCCAGAGCCTGCGCCAGAACCCGAGCCAGAATTTGACTCTAAATTTGTATGGCAGTCGAATTATGAATCTGAATTTGAGGAAGCGAGCAAGACAAAATTTGCCTCAAGTGTCAAACAAAGAGATGCTGCGCTTGCATGTGGAGTGGTTTTTGTAGGACTGTGCGTATTTTCACTTTTTATAAACTCGGCAAAACACAGCTTTGCAAGTTTTACTTCTAGTGCTCCAGCGCAGACGCCAATCACTACTAATACGCTGACCACGCCTGCTCCTCGAATATCATATGCACCAGCAATAAGTAGTGTTCATGCGGTTTCAGATGATACTAAACGAGCGATTACTTATAATAAAACGAAGATAGATGCAATCAGACGAGAAATTGAAACATTGCAGGCGCAAATTAAATGGGTGAATAAAGAGAGTTCTGGTCAACTCTTTCGTGAGCTCGGAGTTAAGGAAGAGGAGCTGAGACAACTGCAAGCAAGGACGTTTGAGTTGGAGCACTGAATCTAATAGTGTTTGAATTTATAAGGTGTTTATTCTTTCAATGTGAGTGAAAGTTCAATTCGTTTTGGTGAATTTGATA
>CAZFKB010000082.1:0-15185 GCA_964519785.1 uncultured Candidatus Obscuribacterales bacterium
CTGGTGTTGTCCTAAACCTTACAGTGCCAAAGTTATTGATCTAGATTTGAAGCCAGGCGGCGCATTCAATGTTCAGATGTTCGATCCTGAAGGCAATAAGTTGCCTCCAAATAATGGATGCTACCGGGAAATAGTGGAAAACGAACGTCTTGTATTTACCTCAGCACTGCTTGAAGGCTTCCAGCCGGCGCCTCCGGTATCCGGAGAATCAGAGGGGTGCGATTTTCCTTTTACAGCCATAATTACACTTTCCGATTTGCCAGGTGGCAAAACAAAATATGTCGCGCGTGGTTTGCATGCAAGCGATGCCGATCGTGTAAAGCATGAAAAAATGGGCTTTCACGAGGGTTGGGGTATAGTGGCTGATCAGCTGGTATCATATATCAAAGGGAATATGAGCTAGCATCGCCGGACTTAAGTGACTGACAGAGCCAATCTGCACGGAATCATCCACAAATCTGAGCGCAAAGGTCCGCTAACTATGGGGCTTTTGTGGGTGACGATGTGCACGTTATATCCGTGCGCTCTGGTAGGGTTTCTCTGGTACAAAGAGGGAATGAGTTTCGCTCAGGTGCTTTTGGGCACTTTTTTGAGCTGTGTGGTTTTGCTCACCTATGCTCTACCTGCATGTCATATGGGGGCAAAAACCGGGCGCAGTTACGGTTCTGTGGTTAAGTCGGTGTTCGGACACCAGGGTGCCCGCATCGTCTCGTTCAATCTAGTCTGGATGTTTATTGCATGGTATGGTTTGATTTCTCTTTTTTGTGCTGAGAGTTTGTCTGGTTTATTCAAGGTTGGAGTGCCGATGGTGGTGCTTGCGCCTATCTTCGCATTGTTGATGGCATTGAATAATTTTTGGGGATTTAAAGGCGTTGCTAACTTTGCTCGCTTTTTTGCGGCACCGCTTCTTATCTTGTGGGTTGGATACACCTTCTTTAAGGCCACTCTAAGCGCGCCACTAGCTTTGTTTACTGATCCAGCCAAAATAAATTCGATTGCTTCGTTTGTTATGGTGGCAAATTTTGTCATTGGCTGTGGAGTCTGGGGAAATGAGCAAGACTACTGGCGTCATAGTAAGCCATCTGTTCTAACTATACTTCCGCCAGTAATAATAGCTTCGCTTGTTGGTCTATGTTTATTTCCTGTCACTGGTTGGATGGTGGCAAAAATTTCTGGAATAACGGATTACGGTCAGGCAACTGCATTTATGAGCAATTACAGTTTTGGTGGAGTACCAATATTTTGCGCGGTGGTTTTGATTGCATCGTATTTCGCCGTTAACGATTCGAATTTATACGGCTCGAGCAATTCGGTTTCACATTTATTTGGTTTGAATCACCGCCTGGCAGTTTGTGTTTTGGCTTTGTCGGGCGCGGTTCTAGCTGGTTTTTTGTCTTATATGGGTTGTGCGAAATCGCTTGAGCATGTTGCGTCCTTGAATTGTATTATTATGGCGATGCCCACCGTGATACTTTTGACTGAATATTATGTGATAGGTCCAGTCTTGAAGCGTGATACCATTTGTGTCGAAAATGCTATTCAATGTGAAAAGAAAGTACAGTATCGTCCAGCCGCATTAATAGCGCTCTTTGCTGGGTGCTTAGTGGGCGTGTTGAATGCTGGTGTGATACCAGGTATGGAGTCGTTGAAGTTTGGTATTTGTTCTATTCAGGGTTGGGCGGTTGGAATGATCGTTTACATATTGCTCAGATTGTTCTGGAAAAAAAGTCATCCGGTGGCAGAGCAAATTGCAAAGCCACCGCATACAGTATCGCATTCGAGCAATCTAGGCTAAATTCGCATCGGCCCGCCAAGATTAATTTTGCGATTTTCCTGGGGATCTTACGTATCTCTTCGATGTGTAAAGTGGGACTTTTACCAATTTCAAGCTCTCTTATTATTTAGATAATAAAGGCATGGCAGATGCGGTAAACGACTTCAACACCCCAAACGACGGGCGCAACCAGACGGGCGACCCGCTTGTCTTTTCGCAAAACGAAAGTTTTCTTTCTTCGCGAAATTCACTGACCACTGCATCGATGGACTTCTCCTCAGCCAATCGTGCTTTTGGTGATCGCACTGCCAATTCGACTTCATCACTGCCTGATCTGACCTTGACTAATAATCTTTCGTCGCCTGAGACGGTGCTTGGCGCAATGAATTTGAGCTCGCCAATTCCTGTCTTGCAGCGCAATCCTGAGGCCGCCAATATCTGGGCACCAGAATACAAAGCGCCGACCTTGCAAGAATTGAGCAATCGCCGCAATTTATCCAGTATGGGCGACATGCCGCTCGATAAGTTATCTCGCGGCGCGCTCGATTACATCAAAACAAATGGCGAACAGTTAAGGCGTTCGCAAGCAGCGACGCCATACGAAGCCCGAAACACGGCTCAGCAATATCTGCCAAATGTAGTAATAAACAATCCTGCCTTTAGCAGTTATAACTACGACATGCCGCGAAACTGGCAGCCGCAACAGCAGCAGTTCAATCAGTACAGCCAGTTCAATCAAGCAAATCCAGGCTGTACCTGTGCCTATTGCGCAAATGGAAGTTATCGACCAGATAATGGCATGCGTCCATACCAGATGCAGCCCTGGAATCAGCCACAACAATGGAATCCCGGTTATGTTCCGCAAAACGCTCCAGCAGGATATGGCGATCCGCAATTCAATGACCCGCGTTTTTATAATGCTACGCAACCGCCAGATCCTCGCTATGATGCCTTGGTCCCTCGACCGGGTGAATTTAGGCCAGCCTCAAACAGGGTGACTCCAGACCTGCTGCCCCCGGGTTGGTTTGATGAGCTTTATGGCTCGCCCAATCAAGCTCCGCCCAGGCAGCCTTACAACGACAGACCTCAGCCTCCAGCTGATTATCCAGGGCGCAGACCACCCAATCGTCCTATCAATCAACCACCAGAGTCCTTCGACCCGAGTAATCTGCCGCCACCTAGGCCCGATTTGGTTCGACCAGGCGAAAGAGATATAAGAATGCTTTCAGAGCCCTCTATTTCAGCTGAGAAGATAGACGAAATTCTGCGCTCCTACAAATCACCTGCTGTGGGAGTTGGAAAAGAGCTGTACGCCCTTGGAGTCAAGTATGGAATTGACCCTGCTATTGCTCTGGGCTTTTTCATTGTGGAATCGACCGCAGGTAAGCACGGTCGCGCATCGCGCAATATGTCCTGGGGTAATATAAAGGGAACCGGTCCAGCTGGATCTGACGGTACTTTCCGAAAATACAATTCGTGGGCTGAAGGTGCTGAGGATTGGTTCAAGTTATTGAAGTATCAATATATAGCAACTGAACCCAACGAATTTTATCGACGTAAGCCTTTTGGTGCGCAAACGTTGCGCGAAGTGATAAGGCGTTATGCTCCTGGTTCCGATGGCAATAATGAGGGCGGTTATATTGGCACGGTAATAAACTTGCGTCAAAAATGGGCGCGCGAAATGCTTGCCCAGCAACCTTCCAGGCAATATGCGGAGAATGATCGTTGATTAGCTCGATTTTGGACTTTTGGTTAGATTGTTTTTGTCAATCAGTTTAATTAAAACTGCAAAGTTTGTTGCACCGCTTCTGGTTCTATGCATTCGGGTGAATTTGTCTTGGCTGAATTCACTACCTGTGATACCGGACGAGCTGAGAGCTCTTCTCCCGATGTTGGCTGTAGGAGCGAGACTAGCTCTTCTGTAGAATTTAGCTCAGGATCCAACCAGCGTCGCTCCGTATCTGGTGTCATAATTGCCGGCATTCTATCGTGGATGTATAAGAATTCTTCGCTTGATGGAACGGTAATAATCGCATATTGTCTAATGGTGTTACCTTCGGTATCAAAATTGTCTTGATAAAGGCCGGCGAAGGTGGCATCGCGATGACCATTTAAGGTGAAATACATTGGAATTTTTTTGCCTTTTTCACCTGGTAACCATTCGAAATAACCATCGGTGGGAATGAGGCAACGATTTCGTTTTAGATTTCCTTTGAAGGTCGGCTTATCTTGTAAGGTTTCACGCCGGACATTGATGATTGGTCGTAATTTTTTTTCTCGTGCCCATTTTGGATAAAGACCCCATTGAATAGTTTCTAAATGAATCGAGCCGTCTTTGGCAATAAGCACTGGATTTATTTGGCTAGGTGCAATGTTAAATCGCGGAATGATTCCATACTGAGAAAAATCTTCCAGCTTGAATCGATCCTGAAATTTGATTGGGTCGGTTAGTGTGTAGCGTCCGCACATGAAAATTTAATGGGAAGAATACGAAAAAATTTTGGGCATCTTACGAAGTCATTTTACCCCTTTCATGGTGGTTTCCGCATAGTCTCCCTATATATACATATAGATAATAAAAGCATGACGGAAGCAGCCAGCGACTACACTCCAGAGAACAAACCACCGGTGCAAAGCAACGATGGTTTGAACGTGGCGCAAAGCCAGTACACTCCAAGCCGTCTTGAAACTCAGGTCTCTCAAAATTTCAGCACCGAAGCCAATTCGTTCAGCGTCGCTCAAAATTCGGCTCTCTTCAATCGCAATCCTTACGCTAGTTCCAGCTTCTCCGACATGGGCGCGTATAATCGCGCTTTTGGTCAACGTCAAGACACTGCTCGTCTTCCCGAAATTACGCTTGCTTCGGCTGATTTAAGCCCCAATACCAGTATGTCGCGCATAAGCGATGTGCAAAACACCAAGTATGATGCTGTTCTTCCTCAACTGACATTTACATCTTCTTCGGACGTCAACGCGTCTTCGCTCGATAAGCTTTCGCGCGGTGCTCTCGACTACATCAAAAACAACAACGATCAATTGCGCCGTAGCAACGCTCGTTCGCCGTACGAGTATTCAAACGCTTCGAATTACTTGCCTAACGTCTCTTTCGGTCCTTCCGCAAGCGCCTACACATTCGAGACCCCGACAAACTGGCAGCAACAACAGCAAAACGCATTCAATGGCTGTCCGTGCTCGGCTTGTGCTAGTTCGAACTACAGACCTGAAAACGGCGTCAGACCATATCAGGTCCAGCCCTGGAATCAGCAACAGCAGTGGACTCCTGGTTATGTTCCGCCAAATGCTCCAGCGGGCTATGGCGATCCGCAATTCAACGATCCACGCTTTAATGGCTATAATCCAGCAGCTCAGTACGATCCTCGATTCGATCAGCCTGGGCAATTCTTCCCCAGTCAAACTGATCAATATTTCAATAACTCAAATAGAGTGACACCAGATTTGATGCCGCCGGGTTGGTTCGAAGAAATTTATGGCAACGGACCCACGCCAAGACCGCGCCAGCGTCCTAACGACAGACCCGATCAACCGTATCGTCCGACTCGTCCAACCGGTGGAGACCGATATCCTCAGGGCGCAATTAATCGCTCGCAGTTCGACCGTGAGCTGAGCGATCCCAACGTAATGGCTGCTTTTTGTGGCAGGATGAAGACCGAAGTTGGATCGCAAGGTCCCGATGCGCAATTGGCTTGGGCTGAAACTGTGATGAACAGAGCGGCTTCTCGCGGAATAACACTGATGCAGGCTTTGAGTGGTCGTTATTACCCCACTCCCAATCCAGGACGCTCCGACAATCCAGCTTTCATTCAAGCCATCACCAAAGCCTGGCAAGAAGGTACAGATACGACTAAAGGCTCGACTGGTAATGCTTCTGGTAGCGTAGGATTTGGACGCACGGGCAGAGAAATCATTCGTATCAATGGCGAAAAATTTGGTATGGAGGAAGTCGACCTAAATAAAGGTTGGTTGCAGAAGTATCAGCAATTGAAATTTGGTGACCGCGGGGCTAATCCCAATGCAAGACCAGACCGTCCAGACCAGCCCGGATTCGATAATCCTAATCCGACTAGCGCTGACCAAATAACGCCAACCAGTGCAAGACGCTACCAAGGATTGATTCCTGAAGCGGATAGAATGAACTTGATGAAAATGGCGCTTATTAAGTGCGGACTTCCAGTCAACGACGAATATATTAAAGGATTGACTATCATTATTCAGAAAGAGTCAAGCTGGGATCCAAACGTAGTCAACCGTTGGGATTCTAATTGGCGTCGTGGAACGCCTTCTATGGGCTTGATTCAGACCATTGAACCAACATTTAATGAGAACAAGATGGCTGGATTTGATGATATTTTGAATCCACTCCACAATATGATTGCCGGTATTCGTTATGCCGTTAAACGATATGGTGACCTATTGAACGTACCGGGCTTGCGATCTATGCGTAGAGGCGGAGCATACAGGGGCTATTAATTAGTGAGTTAATCGCTTGGAGTTGAATTCGAATAAAAGCAATTCTGTTGGTAAAAGAGCGTTGAGCTCGATTTCGAGTTTATCTAAAGCGATGCCATCTCCTGCTATAGCCTGCAGTCCGTTTACAAGGCATTCGCCTTGTACTATTTGGACCCACATTGAAGCGCCAGGTTGGGCCCTGAAGCTATTGATTTGTCCTGCGCTAGCATGCAAACGATACAGGCGAACGTTTTGATTAATGTGCAAAGGCGACTCATCTGATGGTCCACCGATTAATGTGAATCGGTTCAACTCGTCTTTGATTTTTTCTTGTTCGTAGGTGGGCTGTAGCCCCTTGGACTCGGGTTGAATCCAAATTTGCAGTAAATGTACCGGTTCATTAGAAGAGGCGTTAAAAGAGCTATGAATGATGCCCTGACCCGCAGACATTTTTTGAATCTCGCCAGCCTCGATGATTGTGCCAGTGCCCAGGCTATCTTTGTGTTCAAGTTGTCCACTTATAATGTAGGTAATTATTTCCATGTCGCGATGCGGGTGGGAGCCAAAGCCCATGCCTGGAGCGATTGTGTCTTCATTGATTACTTTTAGTGGTCCAAAACCCATATGTTGGGCGTCATAATATTGGTCGAATGAAAAGGTGTGATAACTTTCCAGCCAGGATAGTTCGGTATGTCCACGTTCTTGAGATTTTCTGAGCTCGAACACTAGCTTCATCCCCCTTTTTGTTATTAGCACAACAAAAAAAAAGGATGATTTAATTTGAAAAAGTATTACGCTCGATATATGTTAAACGCAGGTTGGACCTCATCTTTATGATTCAGTTTAATACTAATTTGAAAAGGTCCAGCCCCAATTCTTTAATCCCATAAAATTACACATCTCTTGAGCCGTTTAATGCGAGAGTAAGCCGTTTCTGTTTTATACGATAGAGCTTGTAAATAAGGCGTTCGCATGGAGAAAACAGAGCAGTTCAGTATCGAATATGGTGATACGCAAACCATTCCTATTCTGGATCTTGTTAAAGAAATAAATGACTTGGGTGTTCAAGTCTATGGTTCTGAAACAGCCCTTGGGGTGGATATACTAACGAATTGGCTGGAAATATGTCCAGATGGATTTTATTTTCTGAGAAGAGAAAACGCTTTGGCTGGATATTTGTATGCGATGCCAATTTCTCAGTCGGAATATCAGGCTAGTCTCGATCCTCAGTACGACGAACGCTCTCTTTTTAAAAATGAGTACGGTTCAGCACGAATTAAAAAACCATATACGCATTATCTTTTTTCGTCACTGGTAGTAGCTCCGAAGTTCCAAGAAATAACTGCAGCTTCCCTAATTTTGCGTTTCGCATTTTTAAAAAGAATAATCCAGTGGCGAGATTTGAATAGCAATGTGTTTATTTCAGCCCAAGCTCTATCGAGAAAGGGAGAACTTTGTGCTCAGTCTTTCTTGATGAATAGAGTTGGAAAAACTTTGAATAATTGGATAATATACAGTGCTGAATTATCGGCAGATGATTTGAATTATCTGGAATGTTCGATGCAAACTAGAATTATTGAAAGGTCCAGCCCCAATTTTCCAAAGCATAATAGTTAGTCATTCGATCTTCGTAAGCCGGATGTTCTGAGCGTCTTTGTTGAAACTTAGGCAAATAAACTTGATTGTGAGCAAATATTCTGTCTGACAGCCAGGCAGGCATCCATTTTCGCGCCATTCTCAATTCTTCTTGTTCGTATGGGTTGAATTTTTGTCTTATTAATTGGGCGAAGTCTATTGTTGAGCCAGTCCTTTTGTCATAACAATATTTGGGGCCCAGAGCCCAATAGGCTCTAATAAATTGTCCGATTTTTGAATCTTTTAAGACGAGTTTGCGCGGTGCCAACTTGTGAAACTTTATTGTTTTTCCTCTATAGTCGAAATTGCTGGTACTGCCTGTAGTGGCATATATTGATTCTATAGTGTTATCTAAAGCAAGACTTTGGTCGGAGGCGCACTTTCTTCCATGTTGGGCAGTTTCTTTTGCAAATCCTTCTGCTTTTATTTTGGCGACAAGATCTTTTGATGGGGTTTTGGTCACGTCGAAATATCTAACATACAATCCTCGTGCGACTCTGAAGACGCTGCCGTTTTTGACCATTCGGTACATAGTCTGATCTACTGCCTGGCGTGAACCATAAGGTAATAGATCTCTGATGCTGAAAACTTGTTTTGGTTGAATTCCGTTGATGTGGCGCCTGATTATTAATGCAGTCGTAAGGGTCATTTTTTGCTCCTCCTACGGTGATAGAAATAGATATCTACTTCTATCAACGTAGAAAGCACAAAAAAGGTTCAATCAAATCTGCAATTTAATTTTTTTTTGCGGTAAAACATCAAGACCTTGACGATTGCTCAAGATGAATGCGGGCACTGAATATGGTGCGCGGATTTGAATTTGGATTGTAAGCGCCTAAAACAATCTATTTTTCAAAAGCTTCAGCAATAAAATTAGTAGCCATTGCTTGACGCATACTTATCTGAATGCCTGGAGCCTGGTCAGGCACGTCATTTACGAAAGCAGTATTGGCATCGTTATCATAGTGTCCGACCAAGTGAAAAATTTTACCGCGACCATAATCAACAAGTACAGCAAGTATTCCAGCTTGGTACAAGTCATTTTCTTCTGGCGGACGATATTTCGCGATATGCCCAAGCTCCATGTTCATGAGCATTTTGCTTCGTGCCACCACAGTGCAATAATTGCTTTGTACTATGCGCACAGCTTTTGATTCTTTAGCAATTTTCCAAAACGCTTCAGAAGGGACATTTTTACAGAGCGGATCCGCGGATAGCCCTACGGCATCAACGACTTGCTCTTGCAATTCAAAACCGCTCGGCTCGATTATGCGCACAAATCCTTTCATTTCGTTCAAAATTTCAAGCGCCCAATCGGTTGTAATCAAATAGCCACCCATTTTTACGTAATTAGCCAGAGCTCTTGATTCATCGGGAGAAAGGGCGCCTGGGCAGCTTAGAACAATTACTTTAGTTTTGGTTAGATCGTAATTACGAATCTGTTTAGGACCAATTCGTGTAAATGGAATTCCGAAATTACTAAGTGCGTGTGCTGAATCGTCCCATTCACCTTTTATTTCAATAACCTGGTCTTTGCTGATGCGTGCACTCAATCCTGGATGGGATTGCGCGAGCCAACTCTGGTAGGTTTTGCGAGTAACAGGACCTGTTTTTGGCAGAGCTGCAATAGGTTTTTGCAACAACAGTGGAAGATTGTTGAAGTCGTTTTCTGTTTGCTTGAAAGTAAACGAACTGACACCAGCTTCAAGCGGACGCGTAAAGTCTGTCGTATTACCGACTGGCTTGTTTTCGGCGCGATCTTGTTGCAATTGTTGCTGCTGAGATTGTTCGTATCTTTGTTGTCTTTCTAAATCTCTGTCGCGTTCAGACGGCATATGCTGGTCTAAATTCTGCTGCAGAGTCTGCGGTTGTGGAAATTGACTTGGTGCTTGATTCTGAATCTGTTGATTTACTTGCGATTCATCTTCTATCCATTCATCGGCGTTGGCATCCCAAACACAATTGCTGCTTGCCAAAATCGATGAGAGCAGAAAACCAGCAAGCCATTTTTTTCCAGACATCTTATGAACTTCAGGCGTGTTTGCGAATTTGAGTCACGCCAGCGTCGTCGATATCGTTGATGGAGTGTTTCAGTTGGGTAAGTGCTTTTAGACTGGGAAGAATTACGTCTTTCATTTCGTCTAATTCATAGGTGCCGATTTCGCGACGTTCATAGCGTCTGCAAACATCTTCCCAAAGCTCGAAGAGTTTTTTGGGATCGCATGTCTCGCGAGCTTTTTTCTGGAATGTTAGAAGGTCAAATGCTTCGTTCACGAGAAATCTCCTCAACCCCTATTTAGAGCATGCAGATAATTTTGCTTTATGTCAAGTCGTACCCATCACTTAGCATCTGCATCACTTGAGCGATAACCACTAGTGATACCAATAGCACGCTCTGGACATGTCAAAGAAATATTTATGGCTCGGGAGATTTGAGAATTTCTTGAGCCTTCTTGTAGATGGCTTCAGCTTTCTCTGTCTGACCCAATTGTTTGACCACTTTTGCATAATCAACTAAAGTGCGTCCGATATCTTGATGCGTGTCAGAAAGATTTTCTCTACGCAGTTCTAACACGCGACGATAAACTTCTTCAGCTTCGGCAAATTTATTTAGTTTGAAATACACGGTTCCAAGTGAATGCAAATAATCTGCAAGTGGAAGCGGTTCTACTTTGGGCGCTGTCTCGTACAAACTAACTGCTCTGCGCATAAAGGGCTCTGCTTTGTCGAATAAACCCTGTACGCTCAAAACAAGTGCAAGATTGTTATAGTCTTCGACCAGTTCAGGGCTTTCGGGTCCAAGCTCGTTTAGTTTGTGTACCAGAACCCGCTCATAAATAACCTGTGCGTCTTTATAATTGCCTTGCTCGAAGTGGCGTTCAGCCAGGCGCAAGAATGCCGTGCCTAAAGCATCGTTATCTTCGCCACCTTTGTCAAACTTTTCTGTGGCGTTTGCCGATTCTTTGCTAATTAATGAAGCCAGCTGGCGTGCTTTGGCTGCTTCGGGCAAAATGGTTTCGGAAAAACGACCGGGGCGCTTTTTATTGCCGTGCTCCATTGCTGCTGGAGCTTCGCCGCCTTTTAAAATCTTAGACAACAAGTCTTCAGCCGACATACCAGAGAGGTCTTCTAACTCTTCGTCTTCTTTGCCTACAGTTGTTCCGGTAGAGGAGGTCGCTGCCGGTTCTGGACTTGACAGAGCTGCTGGTTGAGCAGGTTTGGTCTCTTCGACTTTAGCTGGTTCTGGGCTGTGTTTGAAAGCGGGTGCTTCTTCAACTGGAGATTTTGCATCTTCGCTCTGAGCCGGTTTGGAAACCAGTGAGGCTAAACGACCACTCGATTTTCGCTCTTTTTCAATAATTTCTGGAAGTTGTTCGCTGTTGTCGGCCTCATCCAGACCAAACAAAAGCGCTTTCAAACCGCCTTCGGATTTGTGCTCTTCTTCTTTTGATTCGGGTTTTGGCTCGGTTTTTGGTTCAGGCTTTGCTTCAACTTTGGGTTCGGCAATTGGCTCTGGCTCTGACTCTGGCTGAGATACAGGTTGGACATCAGGTTCAGAAATTTTTTCTTCGACTTTTGGTTCTTCTTTGGGCTCTGGTTTTGGTTCAGGCTTTGCTTCTACTTTTGGCTCTACAGGTGGTGGCGTAGATGCGCTTGAAGTTGTGGGAGCTGTCATAGCAGATGTTGCCGATTGAGCTTCTGCATTCATAGCATTTTCTTTCGCCGAAGCTCCGGCTCTTACGAGTACTTTAGGCGCAGTTTCTGGAGCTTCGCCCTTCAAAGACAGACCTTTGTCTGGGTTCCAACCTAAATCACGGAGTGCTTGTTCAAAAGGAATCGGAGCTGTCGGATTTTGGTGCAAACAGTAATCCAGTGCCGCAATTCCATCATCTGGCGTAAGCCAACCTTTGCTTATCATTTGATAGCAACGCAAACTGGCTTGCAGAGTGGGAACATCAAGCGAGCCTGTGAGCACCAAGATTTTTCCAATCAAAGAAGCCGTATGTGTAGCTTGATCGTAAGCGCGATCAATCTGATCTTCGGTAACTACTCGTGCCATTGTGAGTAATCGCTTGTAGTCAATTGGTGGCGCGCCTGGCTCATCGGCAGGTTTGTGCTCGGTTATCTGGTCTAATACTTCTTGTGGAGAAGCGCCTGTAGAGAAGACTTCAGATAGACATTCACAAGCTTTGAGCGCGTCTATTTTGTTTTCGCGTACAGCATCTTGAAAGAAAAGCGCTGCATCGAGTAAGTCTTTAGAAATTAGATTTTGACTGACAAGCACGTTGCCGATGGGCTGCTGGTTTGCTAGTCCCCATTCAAGAGCATCCATCACGTCGTTTTCTGTAAGGATGCCTGCCATCACAAGTAGTTCGCCAAGACGAACGGTTGATTTTTTTGGTTTATCGTCTTCTGGTTTTTGTTCTGGTACTTCGCCAGACAAACCAGTGACACCGCGTAAGGCTAGCAGCGCTTCTTCGCGAGTCATCATTTCGTCGCGCAATTTAACTTGTATGTCTAATACGCCTTGCAGAGCTTCAGAAGGAATGGCGCGATTCAATACCAATACGCGACCAAGCGGCATGCCGGTGTTTACGCTCTGTTCCATTGCGTTCGATAGTTGTTCTTCGTTGATGATACCTGCTTCTACAAGTAACTCGCCAAGTTTTCCAGTGCGAGCTTTTTTGGCTAGAGATTCATCGTAATCTTGCAAAGCATCAGCAAATGACGATCCGATTTTGCGTGCTACTTTGATGCATTGCACAGCAAGATTGATATCTATACTTTTGTCGCGAAGCATCGATTGTGCTTCCAGCACCATTTGCAAATCTTTGGACGAAAGGGCTCCTGACATTACAAGAACCTGACCGATTTGCAGTTTCTTGTTACGTGACTCCGTCATTGCTTCTTGCAACTGATTAGGACTGAGAAGACCGGCCTGGACCAAAAGGTCTCCAAACCTGGCGTTTCCTGACATTTTCTTGAAGAAAGAAGACACTTAAATAATCACCGGATTAAACCAAAAAACAATTGCTCGATTGACTTACTGTATCAGCCTGACAGCCCTTTTCAAATACTAACCACTTTGCCTGAAAACCTAATCCTCACGCTTCTAGCGCATCTTTAAACTTGTTAAAAGTCTTTTCGTCGAATAAAACAAATCGAATTTCGTCTAGATAATCGTTGTCCTCGCAAAATTCACGCACAGCTTCAAGCGCCAGACGAGCCGCTCTTTCTACGGGAAATCCGTAGGCACCTGTGCTAATTGACGGAAATGCGATAGTTTTAATTTCATACTGGCAAGCCATTTTAAGACAGGCAGTATATGCGTTTTTGAGAGTATCGTCTTCGCCGCTACGCCCGCCGTGCCAGACCGGACCTACAGCATGGATTATATGTTTGGCTTTGAGATTGCCACCATCTGTAATTACACAAGAACCTGGTGCACAGCCTCCATCGCGTTCGCGAATCTGTTTGCATTGCTCTGCGATTGAAGGACCGCCTGCCTTGTGGATAGCCCCGTCTACGCCTCCGCCACCTCTTAGAGCCGAATTGGCTGCATTGACTATTGCTTCAACTTCTTGACGTGTGATATCGCCGCGAGTGAGCGTGATACTTGTAGATTTGATCGACTTAGTAATGTTTCCCATGATACGTCTTTAGACTTACTGGGGCGATTGCGGCAAATCTCTTGCGAGTACGACGCGTTTATTGTATTGCTTGGCGTAATCACGCGCCTTTTTAGCTGAAATAAGCAGTTTGTCCAGATCGACGCAATCTTCAGGAATGGTGGCAACACCAAACGCCATGAGTAGATTTCGCGAATCCATGTCAGAACTTAGTGGTGCTTCGCGCAATACTTCCGAAATCCTATTGGCAAAAGCATAAGCCGCAGCAGCGTTTGTGTTAGGCAAGATGACTCCAAAATCGAACATTTCGTAGTGCCCAAGATAATCTACGTGTCGTTTAATCAGCTGGATCCGTTGCATGGCTCGGCGTACAGCAAGCATTTGCAATGATTCAACCGGACCTGATTCGCCACCTTTGCGCTGACCAAGACTGAATATAACTATTGAAAATGGCGTATTGAAATATTCGTAGCGCAAATATTCTTGGTCTAGAAAATAAATAAAGGCATCGTAGGTCAGAATGCCAGTCTCCGAACGGTTCAGATTTTTGATAACGCTTTGAAGAGCGTTGTCATCGATACCAAGAGCCTTCAGTCGTGCAAGTCTATCCTGCGCAGGAGCCTGGTCTGTAATTGTGACCAAACCGCAGCTTACTAAGTTGAACAGAATTGGAGTCCATTCAGTCATCGGCATTGGACGCTTTTTGAGCAACTCAGCAAGTGTATTGCGGTTGTCTACCAGTTCGTAAAAATCGAGCTGTGGTTCAAGCGCTATTGGCGCACCTTTAGACACACGTGCTTGAAATTCTTCTTCCGAAATCATGGCGTTTTTCTTGACCAGGCATGACGAATCGATTTTCAGCCCTGCTTGTTCAAGATATTTTGATTGGTCGAGGAGGGCGACGCCTTCCATCAAAAGAGAGTCCAGACGTTTCTGGCAAGTGCGTTGATCGGTTCGCTCATCTGGCCAGAATCGGAATTCGCCGTGTGACCAGCAGACTAATTCGACAATAGCATTGTCGCCCGTGGTTTCACGGACGCGGCAGTGAACCAGATTCCCTTCTTGGAAAAATACCTCGGCTTGTTCAGATCTGGTGCGTACATCCAGACGTCCTGTCATTTTGGCAAGATTGATAGATTGCAATAAGTTTGGCACTTGCAATTTGGCTAAGTCGCCTTCAAGAGTGGCTTTTGCTCCGGGTCTTGGAGGCTCGAACATGATTGAGCTTGAGCCAAATCCGCCACCACCAAGGGCCGCACCACCACCGCCACCTCCAGAACCGCTGCCGACTGGGGTGTAGGCACCAGTGGCGCCACCGATAGGATTTTGTGTTCCGCCAAATAAGGCTGATGTTGGAACAATGTCTTGTAATTGGTCGCCGCCAGATTCGCCTGCAATCATGTTGCTCATCAACGACAGGTCGCGGGTGGGGTGACGCCAGAGTAATCTGGGTTGTCCGGCACCATACTCGGTTAAAACCCATTCAGGATCCATCGTTCCAGAAGGATCAATTTCTTTGGGATAACATTGGGCTGATAAAACGTAGTCGATTTTTCGATCAGCGCTTGTGAAGGGGAACTCGACTATGCGCCCTTTCATTTTCTCTGCCTCTTGCATGAGAAATTGCAAATCGGCATATTGCAAAATTCCCGGCTGCTTTTGCAGTCGTACCGTCTTTT
>CAZFKB010000083.1:0-15177 GCA_964519785.1 uncultured Candidatus Obscuribacterales bacterium
CTACTCCAGAACCAGTGCCAGCAGTTGAATCTGCTGTGGCTCCTGAGCCCGAGCCCGTTGTGGCCCCCGAGCCTGAACCAGTTTTTGTACCTGAACCTGAACCAGTCCAGATGCAAGCCGTTGAGCCATTGCCGGAAACATCTTCAGCTACTCTTGCAGTTCCTAAAACAACACAAGAAGTCAAAGACGACGACGAAGAGGGCGGTTGGGCTACAGAATCGGATACAGCATCTCGCCAAACAAGTAGGGCACTCACTGATAGTGGAGATTGGTCAATACCTGCAAATAACATTACTCCTCAAGAGCAATTGGGTTCACAAGGTGGTCATAGCTCCGACAATGGAAATGGTATAAAACCGCACACCCCTGACCTTTCGCAACTAACCCCAATGCAACCAGCACAAGCGCCTGCACCACAGACGCCACCACTGGTTCCTGCGGCAATGGCACAGACTCTGGATCCCAGTCAGCAGCTTCAAAACGCAAGAGCAGCTTTAAAGGGTCAGGATCTGACCATTATGCCCAAAGGATTGAAGCTCGACCAAACAGTTGCCGACACAAGTACAGATGCAGGTGCCGACGAAAGCGCCAAGAAAGCAGCTGCCACTGCCGCTATGTATCGACTAGCTGAAAGCTATTTCGAATCTGGTGAGTATGGCGAAGCACAAAAAGTCTACGAAAAGATTCTCGCTATCAAACAGACCGAGCTTGGCTCACAGCATTTAGAACTGGTCAGCGACTTGAATAAATTGGCTGAAGTCTTGTGGACTCAGGGTCATTTTAAACAAGCTGAGCCCTTTGTTCGAAGAGCCGTAACCATTCTTGAAAGCACACACCCAGTAGATATGTTACGTTTGGCTGAAGGTCTGAGGACTCTAGCCGGTCTTTATTTCCAACAAGGAAAATACGATCCCTGCTTGCCTCTACTCGATTACGCTCTCATGCTCAAACGCCAGGAATTAGGCGAAGAACACGTCGATGTGGCCGGTATCTTAAAAGAGTATTCCAAAATTCTCAAAAAAATGGGACGCAAAGAAGATGCCGAGCGTTTCATGGCGCAAGCTAAAGCCATACTTGCCAAGCAGAAACCTAGCGATAGCTAGCGCAGAAGCCTAATTTAATTAGAACGTTGCCAAGATTGATTGGCGCTCTGTTAATGAAGTATTCAGAAGAGATCACCTTTTTCTCTCTGGAATCGTAAACGTAACTTAGAAAGCGTCCACATACTCTCCAAATCAACCCTACAGGTGTGACATGAAGACCATTCATCACAGTGCTTCAACACGCTCCTGGACTGGCAAAAGACTGCAGAATTTTCTTGGAACGTACAGTGAGCACTCGTGCGGACTTTTCTTCGACACGGCAATGGAAAAGCGCAACAAGCGCATAATTGCTGAATCTTTCGAGCGCTGTCCTGCAGCCTTACGCAAGTTGGCTAATAAAAGCCGACTGACAGTAACGATCTCGGTTTTTAACAGGACATTCGAAAACGACTGCTGCACCATATACGGCGCCAGCCCCGAATATGGGGATCCTCATCTCGAGGTCGGCAAAGTCGCAATCGGAACTCAGCTGCCTCCATTCATCTGTCACGAAACCTGCCATTTATGGTGGCGCAGACAACTGAATGAAGCGCAGCGCGTCAAATACATGAAAGCCTTGCTTCTGCAGATGAGCACAGGTGCCATACTGGATATCACCAAGTACGCTCATGCATATTGGGTCGATTTCAAAGACTCGATCCAGACAGAAGCTGCTGCTATTTCGCTCGATAAACTCGATCAGGGTCCTATGATGATCTTCAGACGCTTCGCCGAGGAGTCATTCTGCGAGTCCGTAGCAAAGTTTTCTTTTCCGGATTACAAATCGGATGAAGACTGGAATACGAACATCGACTTGAATGCTCGACGAGTTCTGGTCGATGGACTGTTGAGCCTCAAAATCGCCTGATTTGGAAGTAAGGGATGCTGGTTCCAGACCGCTCCCTTACTTCACTTCTTACTTTTCAATGAATCTACTATCTTTTTTAGTAAAACGTAAATAGGCTATAACAACCGCGTACAGTTAAAAATCACCAAAAAATTTTGGGGCAAAAATTACTGTCCTTGTGCTATACGCAAATCATGACATATAACCCTAACAGTCCTTCAAGCGCGTTACCTTTGGAAGCCTGGAATCAGGCATTGCAAAAATATGCAAATGAACAAGATTCGCAATTGCAAACCGATGACCCATTTGGCTATTTGCCCCTGCGTACAGCTATTGCAGACTATTTGACACGAACCCGAGGAATTATTGCGCATCCCGAGCGAATTATTCTTTTTTCTAGATCCCTGCAACCACTCAATTTCATTACGCGTTTATTGCTTAGCGAAGGAGACAAGGTCATTGTCGAAAATCCTGGATTTACTTTTGCTGGACAAACATTTGCAAGCCAGGGTGCTTGTCTTGAGCCGATAGACATAGACGAGGAAGGAATAAAAACAGATCAAGTGCTAAAAGTGAGCAATCAGGCAAAGGTGATTTATCTTTCTCCCTCACACCAAAATCCCACTGGAGTACGCCTTTCAGCCAGCAGACGAGATGAGTTATTGCAACTAGACAACGGACATATGAGTGGTCACAGTTGCTTTATACTCGAAGACGACACTGACTGCGAGTACAATTACAACAGCTCTAACTTGCCTGCGCTAATATCGAGCGATACCAAGAATAGTGTCATTTACTATAACAGCTTTTGGAAAACGCTCAGTCCGCTTGTAGATATAGGTTATTTGATACTGCCAGAACATTTAGTAGACAAAGTCAATCACACATTGGTGAATAACGCCGCAGACGAAGGTACAAGGCTAACCCTGAGTGAACAAAAAGCTCTATGCGATTTTTTGAATGAAGGACAGTTAGAAAAAAATATCGAAGAAAACAAACCTGTCTTTTTTCAGGCTTATCAGAATTTGCACGAAGCCTTCGAAAAACAATTCGGCAGCAAAATCGAATTTTCATCTGAGCCTTCGGGATTGCATACTGTGCTTACTTTCAAGACAACAAAAAATGACACAGATATAGTAAACGCCGCCCATAGAGCCGCCCTTCCCCTACTGCCAACAAGCGATTATTATTACGAACACCGAACGACGCGCCAATACATTGTTCCATTTGCCGAACTTTTAGAGACCGATTGCGACGCTCTAATCCACACTTTTTTCAACGAATTGCACAGATAAGATAAGGTCAGATCCAGGGCTTAACACCTTTGCGCTCACCCGGCTTGATTGGTCCTATGTGCTCCATCATTTCCTTGTAATCAGCATGATCGGGCGGATATTCAAACATAGCATGTCCCACGATTCCGCCTGGTCCATCCGCTCGCAATCGCATTTTCAGTGTGCCGTCTTCTTCTATCCAACAAACTCCAATAAACTCGGGAAGCGGTGGATTACCTGATGAATTGGTCACGAAAGATTACCTGGCACTATATTTGGTATCAATAAATCTAAAGAGACGTTTGTTTTTTTGTACGCCATCTTCTTGGAATATTATGCCCTGTTCAAGTAGAATGACAATAAGCCACTCTCATGTAAAGGGGTTTCATGTCGGATCCAAAACAAAAGAGCAAATTAACCGGAACGGTTCGCCACCGCCTGATGCTCATCGTCGACGATTTCAAGCAAACCGAAAAGAAAATACTTGAAAAGGCAATAGCTTTTGCTGAAGAAGCCCATCAAAAACAATATTTGAGGCCTACTAAAGACAAACCCGATAAAGGCGAGCCCTACATCGTTCACCCAATGAGAGTAGCGCTCATCCTGCTTGAAGAAGTCGAAATCAAAGATGTCATTGCTGTCACTTCCGCTTTGTTACATGACGTGATCGAAGCAAAGCGCGACAGTATTAGCGTTTCGGACATCGAACGCGAATTTGGACGCCCAATAGCGATGCTTGTGTCTATTTTGACCAAACCACCAATGCCACCTTACATAGAAGAAGCCGAAAAACAGTCACGACTGGTCATGTATCACAAAAGGGTAGAACAAGCCACAGTTATGGTTCGCATCGTAAAACTGGCTGACCGTCTTGACTCAGTGCGACACGCTCCTGACTGGGCAGACCGCGCTGAAAAAGAAGCTTATCTGGCTGAAACGCGAGAATTTTATGTTCCACTTGCCGAAAAAAGCGACGATTACTTACACGAAGAATTGCTTTCAGCGTGCGAACAATTAGAGCTTGATTTAAAGTTCAACTAGAACAATTCTAGAAAATTGTTTTTTCAAAAGCGTATTCAAGAGCTTTGTCGTACTGTTCCTGGGTGAAGCCACCGCACATTGACGCTAACTGTTGTAGAAAAACCCCTTTCGTATCCGGCAGGTCAAAGGTAGTTCCAACTGAATTTTCATTTGACCATCGAAACACCAAACGACAGGCAGATTCAAAAAGGTTGCGCACAGTTGACCACGCAGCTCGATACTGCTCTTCAGAATAATTAGGAGCGCGTTGCATCAAAGACTCGACAGCCTGTCGCTCACCAGGTTCAATTTCAGACTCGATAAATACGCCGAAGGCGCCATTCACCAAAGTTTGGTCTAATTGGACTTGCGTTTCTTCACTCATACTTCTCGTTCATACCACGATAAAGATGCAAGACAAACATCGACTTAGGTTTCCAGTTGGTTCAAAATAAAACACTTTCACCAGCGGAAATCTAGGCAGAAAAATGGACGAAAGAGTATTACGGGTTCTGGACATAGCACAAAACTTGGGTGCTGATTATGCTGATGCCCGCCTCATAACTAAAGAGTTTGAAGAAATCGAGACTAAAGGTCTTGAAGTCTCAGCGATTAATCGAGGCAGAAGTGAAGGTATAGGCATTCGCATTTTAATCAAAGGTGGTTGGGGTTTTGCCTCGACTTCTGATCTGTCGCGCGATTCAATCGAAATGGCAGTTAGACGGGCAGCCGCAGTTGCCAGAGCAAGCTCGGGAATCATGAAAGAACCAGTAAAACTGGCACCAGAGCCTACTTACGACTGCTTCTGGGAATCTCCATACAAAATAGACCCTTTCAAAGTTAGTCTTGAGGACAAAATAGCAGTTCTTACCGAATCTGCAAAAACCATTCTTTCAGTCAAAGGCATCAGTCTGGCTACAGGTCACATGGCTTTTGTCAAAGAGATGAAAGAATTCGCCTCGACTGAAGGGTCGCGCATCACACAACTCTTGATACGCTCAGGCTGCGGGATTGAAGCCAACGCTACAAGTGACAGCGAGCGCCAGCGGCGCTCTTATCCAAAACACATGGGTCAATATGAATTAGCTGGTTTCGAAATGGTTCAGAAATGGGACCTGCCGGCAAACGCTCAACGAATTGCAGAAGAGGCAGTGGCATTGCTTGACGCCCCTCAATGTCCTCAGGGCAAGACTGATGTCATTCTAGGTTCGTCCCAACTTGGATTGCAAATTCATGAATCATGCGGACATCCAAGCGAATTAGATCGCGCACTGGGACAAGAAGTGAATTTCGCTGGTGCATCCTTTTTGACACCAGACAAACTTGGCAAATTGCAATATGGCTCTTCTAAAGTTAATTTAGTTGCCGATGCCACGGCACCTGGTGCACTTGGTTCATTTGGTTATGACGATGAAGGCGTGCAAGCACAAAAGGTTTATCTAGTTAAAAATGGCTTGTTCACTGGATATCTAAGCTCACGCGACACGGCTCACATTATCGGGCTGCCTCGCTCGGGAGGCTGCATGCGAGCAAACAGTTGGGGCTATGCGCCGATTATACGCATGACCAACATATCGGTAGAGCCAGGAAATGATGGCAACTTGGACAGCCTGATTGCTGATACCAAAGACGGCATCTTTATGGAAACAAATAAATCCTGGTCCATCGACAGCATGCGATACAACTTTCAATTCTCGACCGAAATTGGTTGGGAAATTAAAGATGGCAAAAAAGTTCGCATGCTAAAAAACCCTAGCTATAGCGGCATTACGCCTGAGTTCTGGAATTCTTGCGACGCAATTTGCGACAACTCCGAATTCATCTATTGGGGCGAGCCAAACTGCGGCAAAGGACAACCGATGCAATTAATGTGGACAGGTCACGGCGCCAGTCCTGCTCGATTCAAAAATGTACAAGTTGGCATAGCTCGCAAATAAAAAGAGAAAAAACCAAGACATGATTCAAGACACAGACGCAAAAAAAATCATTGATCAAGCAAGAAACTATGCTCAAGGGAAGTGCCAGGGCATTGAAATTACAGTCAATGCAAACAATATTGCTACGTCGCGTTTCGCCAATAACGAAATGACTCAAAATCAGGCACCAGAAGTTCTAGACTTATCAATACGAGTAATAAAAGACGGTCGCCAGATCAGATTGTCCGGCGATGATGCAAGCGAAGCGGGAGTGAAAAAGCTCATCGATAGCGCGCTTGACTCAATCAAAGTTTTAAAACCAGACGAAGAATTATTACCACTGGAAACACTAGCGTCTGCCGACGATTTCGAAAAAGAAGCAGAAATGGCTTCGCGCATCGACGAGGAAGCAATGGCGATGTCTGCGCAAGACCGAGCCAATCAAATAAAAATGATGATACAAATTGCAAGCCAGGAAGGACTGAGTGCAGCTGGAGTTTATGCCTCTGGATCTAGTCTTCAGGCAATCGGCAATTCAGAAGGCGATGGGATCGTTTGTCATAAAGAGAGTTCGTTAGAAAGTTCGATCACTGTATCCACGCCTGATTCATCTGGCTGGGCAAAAATGGTGGCATCGCAATTGCGCCAGCTAGATGCTCATGCGCTAGCAGATAGAGCCACCACCAAAGCTAAACTTTCGCGAGCACCACACGACATCGACCCAGGTCGTTACACAGTCATTCTTGAGCCTTCAGCCGTTCTAGATCTAGTAACTTTCCTGTGGAGCGATTTTGCGGCGACCCAACACTTAGATAAACAGTCTTGTTTATTAGATAAAGAAGGCCAAAAAGTCTTTGGTCAAAATATAAATATCATCGATGACGCTTATGACGATATGCAGATAGGAGCACCTTTTGACGGAGAAGGCAAACAGCGCCAGAAAGTGCAGTTGGTGAAAGACGGCGTTTTCAAAAACATGGTTTATGGTCGCAAAGCCGCAAAAAAATTGAATCACAAACCGACCGGACACGGGGTGCAAGAACCAAGCTCGATGGGCGAACATCCAATGAATTTGGTTATGACTGGTGGAACAGATAGCCTAGGCAAAATGATCGAATCGACTGACAAAGGCATTTTGCTTACTAGAGTCTGGTATGTGAGACTAGTCGATCCCGCTCGAAAAATCGTGACTGGAATTACACGAGACGGAACCTTCTTGGTTGAAGGTGGTGCTATCAAACATGGCGTGAAAAATTTACGCTTCAATGTAAGCCTTCTGGATTTACTCAATAACGTAGAGTCGATGACTTTATCAAATCTGACTGCTGGTGAAGAAGGATTTCCGGCTGTTGTACCAGGCATGAAAGTTAGAGATTTCAATTTCACCGAAATGACCAGGTTCTAAAAAGCTAGCGCGAGATGAGATAGTCTTAAAGTTTATTCGAATTTGGTCTCGAACCAGGTCAGCTCGCTATGGCCTTAGGCTTCAGTGATTAAGAGCCTAGCGTAGATCTTCTAACTGCTATCTATGATCTTAGCGCAGATGAGAGAGTGTTAAAGATCGAAAAAAGGAGTCTATTTCTCTAAACCGCTTGATCGTGAGTGGCGTCTAATGCTAGGACTAGGTATCACTTCAAACCACCCTCTAAGGCGTTACAAAACAACCAGCAGCACCTATCCCACAGCGTATTTCCCTTCTGCCCCAAGCAGACGAGAAACATCGCAGAGGAGCGGTTCTGACTTTCTGGCTGCTTTGTGCGCACATTGAGTGTTTGTTGTGAGATATCAACTGGCAACCTAGAAGGAATTTGCCATGAGCAACGACAAGACCTCCGGAAAAGCTTTCGCTCACGTTGTCGAAGAAATGGGTTTGACCACCCAGCCGCTGCCTGGTCGCTCGAAGTCCGCACTCATCCGGGTAAACGGCGGCTACAGCAATGCGTATTGGGACAAGGACGTGATGGTCTTCGGCGACGGCGGTTCTCTCGCACCGGTGCACATCTTCACCGAGGCGCGCACGCTGCACGATGCGGTCTTCCAGGCTGAGCCCGGGGCGGTCTTCCACTGCGGCAACCATGCGCTCGTCGCGCAAGGACAGCATCTGGCGGGCGTCTGGGACAAGTCGGGCATCGAGTTCAAGCTCGTGCCGGAAGCCTGGCGCATCGCCGAACCGGAGACCTACGCCGACATCCGCAAGGACTAGGCTGCTCATCAAGAATGTCGATGGCGCCACCATAAATGGTGCCATCGACACGCAAAGTCTCATTGCCGAATAACGGACCAATCACGGTTCGCCCGGCGCAATCATCACATACGCATGGACAAGGAGAAAATCATGCGCGCTTCGACCAACAACGCCTTCGACCGCCGTCAGACCTCGCAGCAGGACCGTTTCGCCAACGCTGGCGGTTCGTTCCCCATCATGGGCGAGGTCGATGAATGCCCGACGAAGGACCGGTTCGACCGCCATGCCGCCAAGGCGAAGTACCGCGACCGCGACCGTCGTCGCAGCCGCCGGGACGACTGAGTTCTGCTGAAAGGCAGAAGGTTGCGTTAATTCGCAGCCAGGCTGGGAATCCTGAACTTCCTATTCACCGCTCTGCAAGCAAGGGGTTGCTTGCAGGGTACATTCTTCCACAACGTGCCAAAAGGGAGATTCCCATGCGCACCAATGGACACCCCGTCACTCACCAGCACACCGCGAACACCGACCATCGCCGCACTGAGTTCGTCTCCTTCCAGAGCGACCAGAGCGACGACACGCCGATGTTCGACAAGGGCCGCGACCGTGGTCGGGCTCGTCGCGAGAACGAGAAGAAGCACGTCCGCTTCGACCCGCGCGATGGTGACGACTGGAACTGAGGTTCGCCTCAGGAGTGAGAGACACCAAGCAAGCCGCCTGCAAGCTTGCTTGGTGAGTACCCGCAGGTCAGATACGAGAACTCTGAGAGTAGCCGTTCTCAATTGGTAGCTAAGCTGGCATGGTGCTGGCAAGGCATTCAATCAAAACCTTGGAAAAGGAAACTGAACGATGATTACCGAGAAGCACCCCATGACTGACGTCGCATTCTTCTCTCGCGCCATCCCGCTCGGGAAGGCCACTCGTGGCACGAACTTCGCGCCGCGCGTGTTCGACAACATCACGCTCGTCCGCACGGACCGCGCGGTGTTCGAGAAGGAGTCTGGAGCCGGCAAGGATTGGGTCAAGCGCTCCTAACGGCGCGCCGACTCAACAGTCATAGCAAGAGTAGAGATGAGAGTGGACCTAACATCCACTCCATCTCTATCTCTTCGCTTTTTCATTTATATTACTATCTTATATAGTAATACAGTGTTAAATGAAAGACATTCGGAAAAAACTTCAACCGTTATCGGGTCCGTTTTTTTCCGAATGTCTTCATTTAGGAAATTGGTGGCACTCTCACTTATTAGCAAGATATGCCACCACTTCCATCATCGCATCGACGATTCTGGTCATCGAATCGAAATCGACTTTGTCAGGCGTATCCGAATCCAGATGCAAATGCTGGAATCGGAAATTCGACGTATCGGTCACCATTAGTGCCGAATAGTCAAACTGCCAGAACGACCAGTGGTCTGAGCGAGAAATATCAGCGAAAATTTCTGGAGCGGCAACCCCTTCCGACGGAAACTGCGCCACTTCCCGAAACTTGCCAATTACATCCTTAACGAATGCAAGCGATGCTCTGTTTGCAACAAAGCCTATGAAATTGCCCGTGTTCGGGTAGAACAAATTGAACGGGAAGGGATATTTCTGCGAGCCAGGCTCGTGCAGAAAACAGCCCAGCATCTCGAGTGAAATCATGCCGACGATATTTTCGCGGCGGGCTTTGCATAGTCTGGCGTAATGATAACTGCCCATGTTTTGCCAGGCTTCACCCGAGTCTTCCTCGTTTGCAAAAGCGACAAAACGAATGGTTCGCTTAGGACGATTCTTGTATGGCAGTTTGGCGAAATGGCGCGCAATCTCGATTAAGCCACTGATACCAGAAGCATTGTCGTTTGCCCCCGGACCAATAGAGTCGTAATGCGCTCCAATCACGACCACTTCTCCAGGATGTGTGGAGCCGCGGATTTCAGCAATGATATTGCTCATGGTCAAACCAGCGAACTCGAATTCTTGCGACGAAACGGAAAGTCCCAGAAGAGCGAATTGAGCCGCGATGTAATTAGCGCAGAACTCAATTCGCTCGGGATGCTTGGGACTTCTCTCGCCTATTTGCAAAGCGATTTTTTCCACATGTTGACGAAGACGTCCCTTGAGCAGCGACTGTTCACTACTCAAGGGCTTGGGTTCGTCTTGGAAAGATTTTCCTGGCATGCTCGTGAAGGGTCTGGCAAAAGGGGCCAGAACACGCTTCACGAGCAGCTGATACGGCGTCAATTGGGGCTTGCACATGGTGCCTCTCCTCAATACATGCCGTGAGTACGAAAGAGTCGCTCGATCCGCTTGGCGCAGTGCTTTTGATTGTGCACGCGTCGAACGAGGTCTTCGAGCTCGTCTTTGATTTCAAACGCCTCGCGATGAGTCTCACGCGAAATGAGGTCAGAGCGCTCGAGACGTTCGATGGTGGCATGATAACCGCACACAATCGCACCCCACTTCTCCATGTTGTTCAAGATGAACTTGAGCCCATTGAAGCCAGTGATTTTGGGAGCGATGAGAATGATGCCATCATCCTCTTCGGTGGGGTGATAGCCTTCGAGTGGACCGCAACGAGCGCCGCGGCAGGTGAGATACCAGAGAACCCGGACCAGGCGGTCCTTCTTCATGTGGTCCTCGCCCACATCGAAAGCGATAATGCGCTCAGGCTTGGCGCCGAACAACTTCTGAGGCGGGGTGATAGGACATTGTCCCTCGACACCAAGTCCGCCGTCGAACATGTTTTCGCCAAATGCTCTGGTACCGTCGATGATACCAGGAATGGCACAGGAGATGGTAACAGCGGTACCCAGGTCGATAGGCTTGTCCGATATCGTTTCGATTCGGCGCGCACCGGCCGGGCTGCGGAATACCCCTGCGTGCGTGAGCAACAGCTCCTGGTTGTCCTGGTCGGTACCCGTGATAATCAGGTTCTCGGGCCAGGTAGGAACGCCGTTGTTAACGAACTGCTTGAGCAATTCAGGCGAAAGGACACCTTCGAGTGGACGTTGAATCTCGTAGCGATACTTGTTCAGCATCGCCCAGAGCAGTTTCAACTTGCCCACCTTAGGTGTGACCATTTGCGAAAAGTCGGTGTGAAGCGCGAGGCGGACGATGTTCTTGATGTTGTCCTGCCCGGCAAAGAATGTGCCTGGGACAGAGCCGCCGCTCGTCACCGTGATTGACTTCCAATTTGTCCATCCGCACTTGTGGAATGCAGCGATACCGCCTGTGACTGCAAGAGTCGCACGCGATCCACCACCACCAAGTGTGAGATGGTACTCAGAGGAGGAATCAGGTGATACTTGCGTATGAGAACGCACATAAACCTCCCTTGTTGAGTTAGTGGGGTTTGGCTAGAAGATGGTTAATAGTGGAGAAAGAAGAGTGTTCGAGAGTAGTTTGCTCAGAGAGATAAATGAAAATATGTCTAAAGAACCTAGCAATATTCGTGGCTCAAATTCTCTACCCAATTCATGAACACTAAAAGGAGCTAAGCAATTACAGTTTGTCCAGCTATTTCATCTTGGCAATATGTCACTTATTTCAGTCGGTAGTCAGGTTAAAATCTTAGGCGATTGTTTTTTGCAGCAACTTAACGAAAAGAGCCTCTCATGCACCCTTTGATATAAACTATCTTGACTGTCGTTCATAAGTGGGGTTTAACCAGGATGAAAGTAAAAGCTGGCGTGTTAGAACGCGCAAATGTTTTCGGCATCAAAGAAGTTGATATTCCAGATCCGGGTCCGGATGAGATTCTGGTCAAAACCAAAGCTGTTGGAATCTGCGGATCTGATGTGCACTACTATGTTGAAGGAAGGATTGGTTCCTACATAGTAAACGAGCCATTGATTCTCGGTCACGAGACATCAGGCGAAGTTGCCAAAGTGGGCAAGAATGTCACACATCTCAAAGAAGGTGATCGTGTTGCACTCGAACCTGGCGTTCCATGCGGATGTACCGATTTCGTCAAACAAGGTTTATACAACCTCTGCCCTTCAATCAAATTTTTCGCCACTCCGCCAATTCACGGAACATTCGCTGAATATTTCGTGCATGACGCAAACTTTGCTTTCAAACTTCCAGACAATGTCTCATTTGAAGAAGGCGCTATGTGTGAGCCTCTTTCAGTCGGTATCCATGCTGCTCGCCAGGGTGGAATCGGTCTTGGATCACGCGTCTTAATCACTGGCGCAGGTCCCATAGGTCTGGTTAATACACTTACAGCCAGAGCCGCTGGAGCTGGTGTTGTGATTGTCGTTGAAACGCACAAAAACAGATCGACCATGGCCAAAGAATGCGGCGCAACACACATCATCGAAAGCTTCGACAAAAAACAAATTCTCGATCAAGTTATGCAAATCACAGGTGGCGCTGGTGTGGATGTAGTAATCGAATGTTCTGGAGCAGGTTCTGCTGCTCAAGTAGCAGTCGAAACTCTGAAGCCCGGTGGAACTCTTGTTTTCGTTGGTCTCTTCAGCGCACAAGAAGTGCCTATGGATTTGAATGCAATCACCCAAAAGGAACTGACCTACAAAGGCGTATTCCGTTATCGCAACACCTACCCAACTGCAATCGACCTGATTTCGTCCGGTTCGATCAATGTCAAACCGCTTATAACCAAGCGTTTTGCCTGGCAGAATGTGAAAGATGCGATGGACTGCGCTCATAAAGAAGCGAGTACTCAAATCAAAGTTATGACCGAATGGAACTAGCGTTTAGCAGATAGCGAACCTAACTGAACTTCAGTCATGAAGCCAAGATTAAAGCAGGGACTTAAAAATCCCTGCTTTTTATTTGTCTGCTTTCTCTTGAATAGTCCAGGTTTTCAGGTTATGCAAACTAGCGCAGTTGCTTAGCATATTAAAAGCCCAAATTTAATTATTCCCCTTAACATTTATCAGAGCTGAACCACTCTTTAAAAAGCCCATGAATACTGGATTTATGTGTGTAAAAGCCTATAGGCACATGCGCAGAGTCGTGTAGTCAGGTATCGACTTTAGACACTGCTTTTTAGTAGGCATGAATTACATTCTCTCACTTCATCTACGGAACTCCGGCAACTCAGCAGTAATCTTGCATATAGCTCGTATTTTCTCATGGCGAACCCATGGGGAATTTGCTGCCTGTCTGATTTTCGGAGTGGAGGAATGTGCGTTTACTAACTTGATCATCAACCTCGAGTCCAGAAATGACTCGGAATCTGGAGAATGACATGACGAATCACGTTCCTGCTTGGCTCGCCAAATGGCAGCGCACTCTCGCGCCTTGCCACAAGGTGCTATTCACATTCGACCTCGACGGCACCGTCTGGCCTGATATCCTCAGCGTCAGCTCGGAGCACTTCGGATCGGTCGACCCCGACGGTGTCAAACGTTGGCGTCGTATCGAACATGCCTACAAGGTCGCCGGCACCATGAGCAATGGTGACCACCTTGAGGCGCTGTTCGCCGACATCTTCGAGCGACACACCATGAACGACATGATCGAGTGGCTGCAGAAGACCCATCGCTTGTTGCCCAACTTCAAGCGCTTCCTCAAGCTCCTCGAGATGTTCAACGTCAGTCCGGTCGGCATCTCGAACGGTGCCAGCCAGATCGCATCTCGCATGCTGACGTTTCATGGCATCGAAATGCCTGTCATCGCCAACCCGCTTGCCTTCGACAAGGACGGCAAGTTCACGGGCATGGACTTCGTCCACGACCGCGAAGAGGGCGTTCGCAAGGGCCTCATGGTCAAGGCGGCGCGCGACCTGGGCTATCGCGTCATCGGCTGCGCCGGTGATTCGAAGGGCGACATCGACATGGCCGACGAGACCCTCAAGGTGCCGGGTACCGTCGTGATTTCCTACGACAAGGGCATCTTGAACGACTGGTGCAAGGCTCGCACCAGTGACGCCGACCGCTGCTTGAACATCACCGACTGGGCGCGAGCCGAGTTGTTCATGACCAAGCGGCTGCAAGCGCTTCGCTGAGCCAAGACTACCGACTACCACTACAGCATCATCAACCTAAATCGTGCAGAAAGGAAATCCCATGCACAACCATTCTCTGCGTTGCTGGAACGTCACCGGCCCCAAGACCCTCGAGATGGCGCAGTTCCAATGCGTCGACCCGGCTGACGCCGAGGTTCAACTCGAGTTCCTCACCTGCGGCATCTGCGGGTCGGACAAGGAGATGTACCACAAGGGCGGCGTTCATTCCGCTCACAGTGGTGCCGCTCACCACCTCACGCTTGGCCACGAAATCGTGGCGCGAGTGATTGCAGTCGGCAAGGACGTTCGGACTCACAGCATCGGCGATGTCGTCGCTGTCGAGCCCGGGCTGCCCTGCGAGAAGTGCAACTCGTGCCAGATCGGCGCCTACCACTGCTGCCCGAATACCCGATACATGGGGACCCCTCCCCAGGACGGCGGACTGGCAGACGTGTTCAACTGGCCGGCAAAGTGGAGCCATGTCCTGCCGGAGTCGCTCAAGGGCGACCCGCTGCTGGCAAGCCTCACCGAGCCGCTCGCGTGCTGCAATCAGGCGTTCGAACACCGCGAACGTCTGGCGCCGCTCACATCGGACAAGATGTGGTCGGTGATCACCGGCTCTGGCACCATGGCCATGGGCGTGCTCGCCATCATCAAGGCGCGCAATCCCAAGGAGAAGGTGCTCGTCATGGCACGAAGCCAGAAGGACCGCGACTTCGCGATGTCCTTCGGTGCCGACGCGGCTGTCGCACTCAGCGGCTCCCCCCAGGGGTCGCCCGAGTTCGCATCCGAGAACGCGGCTGCCTTCGCGGAAGCGAAACGCCTCACCGGCGGCTTCGCGACCAACGTGGTCGAGTGCACGGGGTCCTTGTCGAACAGCGGCAGGACGTGTTTGCCGAA
>CAZFKB010000084.1:0-14770 GCA_964519785.1 uncultured Candidatus Obscuribacterales bacterium
TGAATGAGCATTTCGCTTATCGCATTAGCTTGCACGAAGTCGGACATTCGCTCGGCTTGTTAGGACATAGTCGCAATAGTGGAGATTCACTTTTTTGCGGAGTCAACCTTTCTATTCTCGATGGAAAGCTGAGTGAGCGCGATAAGAAAACTTTGAATCGGTTGTACCAGATTCAGTACGCACCACCTATGGTGAGCGAGGAAGAGAGAAAAAAACGTGAGAAAACATATGACGAATTAATTGTATTTGCACAGAAAGCTATTGATAGAGACGATTTTGAAACTGCAGAAAATCTCTACGGTCGTGCTATGACACAGCTTGCACCGCTAGGATTCAAAGACGTGCGTCTGGCAAAAGTTTTGTGTAATTCTGGCTCTATGTCTGTGCAAAGAAAGAGGATGGTCGAAGCTGAAATAACTTTGCGTGCTGCGTTGAATTTGCTGGATAACAATGAAAATGCAGATTTACTAGACATTGCTAAATGCTGCAAAAATCTTGGTTCGGTTTATTTAAGCAAGAAAGATAAGGCCGAGGCAAAGTTTTACTTTGAACGCAGTATCAAATTATTTCAGAAATTGAAGTGCGATGCTGAGGTTATCTCAGTTGAGCAAAGTTTGAAAGAATGTCTTTGATCAAAGAAGGATTTTGAGCTCCACTAAAAACCAATTTAGAGTCGATCACCACTGATGGGACAGCGTTTATATTCAATTTTTGAGCTTTTTCAAGCTCAAGTTCTAATTCGTTTTTTGCTTCTTTTGTTGATAGATATTCCAGCAATTCATCTCGATCAAGACCGTGTTTGATACCAATCTCAGACAATACTTCTAAATTTCCGATGTCTTTATTTAAGCAGAAGTATGCTTGAAAGATTGACTCCATCAAACTGTTTTGATCACATTTATTTCTGGCGAATTGAATGAGCAGATGGCCAGCTGTGGTGTTTGGAGTGCGGTCGTTGAATTTAAATTCGATATTGCAAGTTTTACCTGCCTGAGCAACTTGAGCGTCAAGCTTGTTGCTGTATTCCAGACTGCCGAATTTTTGAATTCTGTATTGCTTGCGTTCCATACCTTCAAAAGGCATGTTTGCGTTCAGTAAGAAAGGTTTCCAGACAATTTCAAAAGGATGGTCTATTAAGGCAAGAGCTTGCTCCAGGCGTTTTTTTCCAATAAAACACCATGGACAAATAAGATCCGAAAAAGCTTCGAGCCGCACGCTATTCCATTATGATAGTAGGCGGATTGCTTTCTCTGTCTTTTACCGGAGCAGTCAACTCTTTCAAAGTAGGCATCGCAGGCTGACCTTCGTGTACATAAACCCTTGGATCTTGTCCGGCTGGTAAATCACCTGCAAGGCTTGAATCAACGTCTCCGGGTAGTGGTTCGTCCGAAATGGGGAAACCGACAGCTTCGGATGCACGTATAAATCCATTTTCTAATTTCTGAACAAAAGTATGGTGAGGTTTTTGTGCCTTAGTATCTTGGGCGATACCACTACTTGTACTGTTATTTAAGTTGCTTTGAGCTGGTTGAGCAGAAATAGGGTTTCGATTAGGGCTGGAATTCAAATCGCCCTTAAACCTGACAACTTCTGCCTGGTTTTCTAGGTCTTTGTCTCTGTCTATAACTTCTTGCCACGACTTAGTTTGGTGTCTTGAAGGCATCTTAATTACTTTGTCGGCTCGCATACTGGCTTCTTCCATTCGAGTTGGATCGATAATCGGTCCAGAATTAAAAAACTGGTAGACGTCTGTACCGTCGATAACACCTGAAGCACCAGGGTCTCTTTGTGTCTGTGCTTGTGCGCCTATTTGAGTTTGTGCAGTAGCCAGAGCGACAACTATTAACCAGTGATAAGGTTTGATCACGATCTTTTCCTCGAATGTACTTGGTCTTTATAACACAAAAAGTCTTGAGAACCCTGGAATGAGACAAACTCTGAATTAACCTGAAAGAACTATAAGACTTGGACTGTTTCGACTTCGAGTTTGCTATCACAAAATAGACACTCATAGGTGTTACACTTTGGCGTGGAATCCCGATAGGCTCAAACACATGAGCAAATTTTTTTCAAAATTCGTACTAAGCAGCAGTTTGTGCATGATTCTTGCATCGAGTGCTGCTGCAGATGCGCAAGATGTCAAGTCTTCGGGTTCAAGTCTTACGACCGAGGATGGCACTGCGCTTCGTCAGCTGGAGCAAGAGGAAAAATCAGATACGTCTTTGACTCCTCCTGCTAATTTGCAGATTACGCCGCCACCTAAATTGCCACCACGAGTATCGGGCTCTCATGAAGAGCACAAGAGTATGCCACTTGGGCGGGTGCATACAGCTGGGCTAATCAAAGTGGAGTCGCTCAACCCTATTAGACTTGAAGCTACTTATACCGAGCCGATTACCTTGAAACAGGCTCTCAATCAAGCACTTGATCATAATCTTGCAATCGGAATCAACAGACAGACTTATCAAAGTTCTATCTATAACTATGCCGGTGCGCTTGCAGGTTATCTGCCAAACTCGCTGACTCTTTATGGCAATACGCATACAACTATTCAGCCACATACGCACACGACTTCCGATGTCTTTACCCAGAGTGTCAATTTCCCTCTGTTTCAAGGCGGGCGCATCACATATGGTGCAATTGGTAGTTACGATCGAATGAAAGCGTCGCGTCAGCAGTTGGGCGCATCTATCAACGATACTCTGCTTCAGGTCTATCAGGACTATACCAATTGTGTTTTACAAAGAGTGCTTTTGCGTATTCGTATAAAAGCAGTCGAGGTAGACCAGGAACAATTGCGGCTGAACGAGAGACTATATGAAACTGGGGTTGGAACAAAGCTTGCCGTGATGCAGGCACGTACTCAGCTTTCATTGGATCAACAAGCTCTTCTTCTTCAACAGCAAACAGTGCGTCAAGCCGGATTGCAACTTGCTTTTGACCTTAACTTGCCATTAAGCGTCGATTATATTCCTCTTGAGGAAAGAGCCTCTGAAAGCGCGTTGTTTGCCAATAATGTCACAATAGATAGTTTGCTCAATCAAGCGCTCGTTTATAGACCTGAATTGCGTCAATACGAGTATTTGAGATTGGCAGCCAATCGCAATATCCAGGTTGCTGCAGCGCCGCTATACCCAGTGGCGCAGTATACATTGAACTATAACTATCAAAGTACAAGTATTGTGACTAATGCACCCACAGCTACAAATTCTGTCGCTGGTGTTGGTCAGTTTGGTGGGACGTTTAACACCATATCGTCTGCATTCAACCTGGGATGGAATTTGCCTAACCTTGGAATGGCAAGTGCTGCAAATATCCTTGCTGGTAGGGCAATAGCCAGACAGTCGATGCTTCAGCTCAACCAGGTGCTTTTGAATATACAACAGCAAGTGCGCTCATCTTATATCACTATGCGCACGGCACATGAAAACATTGACGTCGCAGCAGTGGGAGTCGAATCATCCACAGAAGAATTGCACCTGGCAAGAATAAGACTTGAAGCAGGAGTTGCTACTTATCTCGATCTGCTTACAGCCCAACGAGACTATATTCAAACTTTGACCAATCAGGCTCAAGCCATTATTGCTTCTAATCAGGCTCAAGCCCAATTATTGCATGATACCGGTTTGATATCAGTAGAAACCCTTACAAAAGGTGATAACAGACCAATTGGAATTTTGCCGACTAACAAGGTCAATTAATATGTTGGTTAGAAGCATTTTTCAATCAATGTTAATTGCGTTGCTTTTGTTCAATGTATCGCCTGCTTTTGCACAAGAACAATTGCCTGAACAAACGATGCCGACTGGCATATCCAGTGGAACTTCTATCGAACCACCGGCATTGAAAGATGTTCCAACCGCCCAAAATGTGGAAAATGGCGAGTTGAATCCTACTCTTCGTCCTCTCAATCCAGTTTCGCCTCTTGGTCGCGAATTGACTGATACTCAGTATTTTGGTGAGCACGACTCAAATAGATCTTTTCCGCTTGGTGATATCCATTTGAAGAGTCTTGTGAAAGTCGAATCACTTGATCCGTTTAGACTGGAAGCAACTTATAGTGAGCCAATTTCGCTAAGGCAGGCTCTTGATCATGCTTTAATGAATAATCTAGCTATTGGTATCAACAGGCAAACTTACGAAGCGAATAAATATTCTTTTTTCAGCGCACTGGCAGGATATTTGCCTAGTTATTCAGCAAACTATGTTTATAGTTTGGCAAAAGTACAGCCCGACACTGACTCAAGCTCGAACATTTTTACAACTGGTGTAAGCCTTCCTGCATTTCAGGGTGGGAGCATTTTATACACGACCCTTTCTAACCTGTATCGGATGAAAGCGGCGCGATTTCAGTATCAAACATCTATAAACGATACTTTGATGAATGTTTATACGGCGTACACTAACGCTATTTTGCAAAGAGCATTGTTGCGAATCAGAATAAAAGCGGTTGAAGTAGACGAAGAGCAGTTAAGACTAAACGATAGACTATACGAAAATGGTGTAGGCACCAAGCTCGAAGTAATGCAAGCTCGCACTCAGTTATCCATCGATCAGCAGGCTTTGCTTCAACAACAAATGAATGTAAGGCAAGCAGGTTTGCAACTGGCTTTTGTACTCAATCTTCCTTTGACTGTCGATTTAGTTCCAGTCGAGCGTTATGTATCTGAAGTCGATATTTATGATGAAAAGGAAAGCATAAATAATATTCTCAATACAGCGATTAAAACAAGGCCCGAACTGCGTCAGTATGAATATCTGCGTCTTGCTGCAAATCGTAATATTCAAATTGCTGCTTCTGCTCTTTATCCCACCGTAGGATGGAATATCAACTATTCTTTCCAGGACACAAACGTAACTGGATCAGCACCCAGAGGCGGTCTTGCCAGTGCTGCCAGCGCTGCGCGCGCGAGTATTCAGCGAGTCGGCTCTCCAATTACTTCTCCTGCTATTTTCAGTACTCAGGCTGGCAGTCCTGTGGTCACTGGTGCTTCAACCGGAGTCAATCAAATCGTACCCGGGACCGGTGGACTGAGTGTCACTCCAGGTACCTCAAATACCACTCTTGGTACTACAACTTCTGCTGCCACTACAGCTGGTACCGGTACCACGGTTGTGACTACTGGATCGGGTTTGTCGCAAGGGGTGGGCGGATCTTTTGGTAATTCGGGTCAAACCACCGTAGGCGGCAGTAACCCTGCAAGTATAGGTATTTTTGGTGGGACTGTACGCAGTGTGTCTGCAGGATTCAATATAAATTGGTCTTTGGGTAATTTGGGTGCTTCGACTGTAGCATCTATTCTTTCATCGCGTGCAGTAGCAAGACAGGCTCTGTTGCAGGCTAATCAAGTTTTGTTAGAGGTACAACAACAAGTTCGCGCTTCTTATGTAAATATGAAAACTGCGCATGAAAATATTGACGTTGCTTCAGTAGGAGTGGTTTCTTCCAGAGAAGAGCTGCGTCTTGCACGCATGCGATTAGAAAATGGTATCAACACTTACCTGGACTTGCTAACAGCTCAGCGTGACTACATTAATACGTTGGTTAATCATGCTCAAGCAATAATTGCATCAAACCAAGCCCAAGCTCAATTGCTTCATGACACTGGTGCCATTACGGTGGAAACACTTACAAAGGGCATGGATAAACAACCCGTGGGTTTGAATTCACTACCTAATTAAGGATTGATTTGAAGACCTGCCTGGACAGATTGAATAGGTCCAATTAGTTTCATTTCTGGAAAAGTGCCTACCGGCATTTCAACAGAGGCTCCGGCAATTTTTTCGCCTTCGCGCACGAAGATTACGCCTTCAGATATATCGCCTGGCCACAAAATTCTTTTTCCAAAGCGCTCTGCTAAATTTTCGCGTCTTTGTTCGTCTGAGCCATAACGCTTCAGGATAGGACCTTTTTGATTCTTCAGATCTCTAATTGTTGGATAGGCTCCAATAGTTACTCCGGCCACAACCGCTGCATTGGTTTCTTTGATGAAGGCTTGTTTCATGGTGATTTTTTTCTCTACCGAAGCAATGGCTGGAATGTTTTGACCAGCAGCATGTAAAACGGCTTTGTCGCCATCGAACAGCAATGGAGTGTTTGAATTATTTTGAACTTGAACTTTAATTCCGACGAGGTCAGGTTCTCTAGAAACTGGCGCTTGTGTGGAAGTGAAACGGATTTGTTCGCGTAACTGGTCCCTGGTAGGAGGTTCGGGTGTTTTATCTCGTCCAATGGGTGTGTTAGTCGCGGATGAATCAGTATCTTTGATCAAAGGGGTTTTGACCGATTCGACCGGTTTATTGGTGTCTATAGCCGGTCTGAGCAGCGGTGCATCCTGCATAGACACAGCTGAATCAGTGTTGTTTTGAGGCGATTGAGCTTTAGCCGGAGCATGGCTAACGGACAGGGCTAATGCTATGCAAAGTTTTAGAGTGAAAGCAGTTTCTGTTTTGAACATGAGATTCCGGGGGGAACAAAGTCGTTTCGGTAATTGTCTAGTTTATACTAGGTTATGACAAATGTTGAAAGAGCGGTTGTTTCACTAAATTGAGTCAAGAAATACTTACCAAATCAGGGAAAATGACTAAGCCAAGGTCTAAAAAAATAAGGCTCGGCCTTACCATTGCCGTTGTCAGTATATTAATTGCAGCGGGAGGTTATTTTGCCTTCGATCAGCTTGCAAAGCCTAAAGATGAAGGCAAGCGTAACACTATAACGGTTAAGCGATCTGATGTGGATCTTGCTGTCATAGCAACCGGTATGATTCGCCCTGAACAGGAAGTAAAAATCAGTCCCAAGCAAACCGGGCTTTTGAAGTCACTTTTGGTTAAACAAGGCGACCTGGTCAAAAAAGACCAGATTATCGCCACCATGGATTCGAGCAATCTTATAGGTCAAGTAGAAGCTGCTCGAGGAGCTTATAATGCTGCACAAGAAAACTATTACAAACTAAAAAATGGTAACAGACCGCAAGAAGTGGCTGCATCGCATTTTCAACAGCAAAGAGCTTCGCGTGTTGTACAAGCTGGACATCAGAACGTCAGGCGACTTGAGGCTCAAATTGCTGCGCTTGAAAGTCAATTGAAGCGTGACGAAGTATTTGCTCAAAGACAGGCGGCTTTAGCTAAAGAAGGTGCTGTGGCAGACCAGGCGCGAGTCGATGCTGTGACTGCAGCTGAAGTTACTCGCTCGCAATTGAATGCAGCCAAGCGCGAAATTCTGCAAGCTAAAACTACAGCAGCACAAGGCGAATCTGAATACGAAGCATCAAAAGAACAATTTAAATTGATGAAATCAGGATTTCGCAAAGAAGAAATCGCCCAGGCAAAATATGCCGCCGATCAGGCTCGTGGCAATTTGATTTATCAAGAAAGCTTGCTTGCCGATACTCAAATAAAAGCACCCTTTGATGGCGTCATTACTCAAAAATATGCAGATGCTGGGTCTATAGTTACTCCCACAACATCTGCTGCCACCACATCGGCCACGTCTAGCTCGATTGTTGCTCTGGCTGGGCAACTAGAAATGGTGGCACAAGTTTCCGAATCTAATATTCCAAAGATAAAAATTGGACAGGAAGTAGAAATCACAGCGACTGCTCATCCGGGAAAAGTTTTTCACGGCAAAGTTTCTCAAATTGCCCCGGCTGCAATTGTTACTCAAAACGTCACCACTTTTGAGGTTCATGCAAGGCTCGACAAAGAATCGGAAGGGCAATTGCTTGCCGGAATGAATATCGCAGCTCGATTCCTTATGGGTAAACTGAACGATGTACTTACAGTGCCGACTGCTGCTGTTGTTTCTAAAGAAGGAAAAATGGGGGTTTATATCGCGGTCAAAGATGGAGAGCCCAAATTCAAAGAACTGAAAATGGGACCGACTATGGATGAAATCACAGTGGTCGAAAGTGGGCTTGTCGATGGAGAGAAAATTTTACTTGGACTGTCTCGCAATCAGCTAGCTAAAGAAGGTTATGCTACTCAGGACCCAATGAAACGTGGAGCTGGAGGTGGACTCTTCGGCGGCGGCGGTGGTCGCGGAATGCGTGGCTTAGGGAGATAAATGATTGAACTTTTGGGAACTACTTCAAGTCTCCTGGCAGGGGATAATGAGCAATCGCCTGAGGAGTTCGCTTACTGTACTTGGTATTGTAATTGGTATTGCTTCAGTAATAACTTTGCTTGGTATCGGTAAAGGTGCTCAGTTAGAAGCTGAAAAGCAAGTTCAATCGCTTGGTACCAATTTGATTTTTGTGCGTCCTGGCTCATCGAGTACTTCGAGCATTTCTTTAGGACAGGGTACATCCCAAACACTTACATATGAAGACTCGCAGGCAATCAAAAGAAATTGTCCAGCAGTGCTTGATGTAGCACCACAATATTCCAGTCAGTTGCAAGCTCAGTATGGCGAGCGAAATACTCTGACTTCTGTCAATGCTACTGAGCCAAGCTATACTTCGATAAGAAGTTTCAGACCTGCTCGCGGTAGATTTTTCAATGAAACTGAAATGAGAGAAGAAGCGCGAGTATGTGTGCTTGGCGACACAGTTGCTTTTGATTTATTTGGAAATTTAGATCCGCTCAAGAAAAAGATTTTGATTCGTGGCGAATTATTCGATGTAATTGGAGTCATGGAGCACAAGGGCGCCAATTACAACATCGATATGGATGACCAGATTTTCATTCCTATTTCTACAGGATATTCTGCATTGTTTGGTCTGAGTCAGGTAACCGGACGAACAGTAAAAAGCATTCTGGTGGAGGCAAAACCGCAGGAAGACGAATTGGCTCAGTTTCAAATTACAAATTTGTTGCGCTTCCGCCATAACATCGTGGCTCCCCAAGAAGACGATTTCATGCTGCGCACGCAGTCTGATATCATGCAAGCTGCCCAATCGATCACTGGTGTTTTTTCACTGCTATTGGGCACCACAGCTGGTATCTCGCTGGTAGTTGGTGGTATTGGTATTATGAACATAATGTTGGTTTCTGTTACTGAGCGAACCAAAGAAATTGGCATTAGAAAGGCAATTGGTGCCAAATATAATCAAATACTTTCGCAATTCGTAATCGAAGCCACATTAATGTCATTGAGTGGTGGCATTGTAGGTATTTTGCTCGGCATAGGCTGTTCAAATGCTCTCAGTACTATGGCTAACTGGAAAGCGGTTGTCTCGACCGATTCTGTGCTCCTTTCGTTTTTTGTTTCTCTGGGTATAGGACTTTTCTTTGGAATTTATCCCGCTCGCAAAGCAGCAAAACTAGATCCTATTGTGGCTTTGAGGTCAGAGTAATGTCTGAGTTTTTAGTCGAGCTCGAAGATGTATGGCGCACTTATAACCAGGGTGCAGAACCTGTGCACGCGTTGCAAGGAGTCAGTCTTCAAATCAAGGAGTCTGAATACGTAGCGATTATGGGCACATCAGGGTCAGGCAAATCTACATTAATGAATTTGCTTGGTTGTTTAGATCGCCCCAGCCAGGGACATTATGTGCTCGATGGTACCGATATAAGCACTAGAAGTGAAGATGAACTAGCTGAAATTAGAAACAGAATGGTCGGATTCGTTTTTCAGCAATTCAATTTGTTGCCAAGTATGACTGCGCTCGACAATGTCATGCTGCCTCTTGTCTACGCTGGAGTGCAAAGGGAGCAACGTATCATGCGCGCTGAACAAGCACTCAAAGACCTGGGCCTTGGAAACCGAATGTATCACAAGCCAAGCGAACTATCGGGCGGTCAGCAGCAACGTGTTGCTATTGCCAGAAGCATCGTAAATAAGCCTCGAATTCTGCTTGCAGACGAACCTACAGGCGCTCTTGATAGTCATACAGCCAAAGAAATAATGGCTTTGTTTACTAAACTGACAGAAGAAGGAATTACGGTTATTCTAGTTACACACGATCCGGAAACAGCAGCTTGCGCTAGACGAATAGTAAAAGTCAGAGACGGAAAGATACTGGAAGACCTTATGATTGGCAAGGTTTAGCAGAAATACAATGACAAGATTGTCTCGATTTATTCGTTTTCTTGCTCCCGGGCAATCGGCATTCTGGGCAATTATGGCGTTTATGGTCCTTTATTCGGCATGTGTTGTCTGGTTCGATGACCATTATTTCCCAGCAAAAAAAATTGTTGAAGCCGATGCTGTTTTGTACACTTCTTCCATAATTGGTTTATTGCTAATTTTTAGAAATAACAGTGCATATGAGCGCTGGTGGGAAGCGCGCAAATTATGGGGTCAGCTTGTAAATGAAACAAGAAACCTTTGTATTAAAGCCGATACTTTCGTAGATATAGACAGTTATGAGAAATCTCAATTTGGTTTGATTCTGTCTAATTTCAATATTTCGCTCATGCACCATTTGCGAGGCACCGTAGATAATGCACTGCGCAAATGTATGGAAGTTCCAGACGATGTCCAACATGTACCTCTCTATTTTAGTCGTCGAGTCTACGAATATATCGAGCGCTGGAGACAAGACGGAAAGATAGATTCATTCAAGCAGATGCAATTGGATAATCATGCTCGCGCATTTATGGATATTTGTGGCGCAAGTGAGCGAATTCTCGCATCTCCTATTTCGGGTTCGTACAAACTCATCTTGTGGATCGGAATTGCTATAAACTTATTGCTCATTCCCTGGATGCTGGTTCCATCACTTGATCAATACACTATCATCGCGGTTTTATTGAACAGTTATTTTTTGCTCTCGCTTGAATTTTTAGCCGAAGAAGTAGAGCGCCCTTTTGGAACCCTACCTAATGAACTGCCGCTAGAACGTATCTGTCAGACAATCTCCAATTCAATCAAGGAAATATTGAAAACAAATCTATGAAAATAAAAGATATTTCGGTTAATGAGTTTCTTGCTAAGCCAGGTAAGAAAATCAAGCTTTTGTCTGATTACGATCCTAAATATCAAATCAAAGGTTTGACTCCAGAACTCGCTCAACAAGCTCTAAATGAAAGTACTGAAAAAATTGCAAAAATGCAAAGCAAACTGTATGCCCAGGATGTATATGGTGTGCTTATTTTGTTTCAAGCACTTGATGCGGCTGGAAAGGATGGAACAATAGCTCATGTGATGTCTGGTATCAATCCTCAAGGATGTGAAGTTACAGCATTCAAGAATCCGTCGTCAGAAGAATTGGACCACGATTATCTCTGGCGCTGTGCCAGAAAATTGCCTGAGCGTGGACGCATAGGGATTTTTAACCGTTCATACTACGAAGAAGTGCTCGTAGTGAGAGTTCATCCTGAATTGCTCAAAAAACAGAAATTGCCTAAAGAGGTAATGACTAAAACATTCTGGAAGGATCGTTTTGATCAAATCAATAATTTTGAAAAATATCTAGTAGACAACGGCATAGAAGTGATCAAAATCTTTTTGAACGTTTCTAAAAGCGAGCAGAAAAGAAGATTTTTAAAACGAATTGAAAATCCAGAAAAGAACTGGAAATTTAGTGCAGGAGACCTTCAAGAACGCAAGTTTTTTGATGAGTACATCAAAGTCTATGAAGATTGCATCAATAACACCAGTACAAAATGGGCTCCCTGGTACGTGGTGCCGGCTGATCACAAACCAAGCACCAGGATGATTGTTTCTGAAATAATAGGTTCGCGTATAAAAGACTTGAATCTTCATTTCCCAAAAGTTAGCAAAGAAGCAAGTGCTGCGTTGATGAAAGCTAAAGCAGAGTTAGAAACTGAATAAATAGAATCCAGTCTATTTTCTTTTTGTAGCAGAGTATATTCCAATTGCTATAAGAACTATTCCGCCAGCAATGAATAGATTGAACATGCTAGAAAAATAGAATTCCACTCCTTGTGCAATTTTGGGTTTTTCTATTTGCGCTTCTTCCGGCTCGACTTTTGGCTTTACAAATCCGGGCTCTCCTTCCACAAGCAGAGCAGAGTCTTCCACTTGTTTTTCAGTTTGTGCAAAAGAAGCAAGCACAGATTCAAATTGCAAGACTGCAGACAGAAATAGGGCAATTACAATAATTGCGCTTTTATTTAAGATGCAAACTGAAGGCATTTAAATTGCAGTTTCTTTTTTGAGAAAATCGTCTATTTCACTTCTATTGCATGTTCCGCCGAGCTTCTCAAATTTGCCGGTTTTTAGATCGACTGATACAAGTGTGGGATAAGACTGCACCTTGTATTTTTTGACCAGATCACTAATGTATTTAGGATTTTTCACTGCAGGTGTAGTGCGATCTAAAACAATCGCGCAAGCGAAATGTTTATCCAATAGCTTTTTCTTTTCATAGTCATCAAATGGGTAGCGCATCACGTTATAACAAGTGTCATTGTAACGTTGATAGAAAAAATACATCACTTTTTTGTTTTCTGTCTTGGCTTGAGTTTCAACCTCTGAGAGCTTGAACCAATTATATTTTGAAATTGGGTTGTTGTTGAAGTAATCGTTGTGGTTTGAAGCATAGTGCTTATTTTCTGCCAAGAAATTCAAAACAGTTTGTTTGAATCCTGGCGAGTGATAGAGATGCGGAAGCCTGTAATCATCGCAGGCGCGCTCTTGTAAATCGAAAGGTATTACTCGAGGGTTGGCAAAATCTATATTCAATTTTGGATCTCTATCGTATGTAAAATGTGGACCCCACTGGTTGTTCGAAGTTGTTGAAATACTTCGAGCAGGAATGTAATCGGTATTAATAACATTGGCTAAAGTGGGATCGCTGAAATAATAGCGTTCGAGATTCTTGAATTGTTGACCATTTACGTTTGAAGTAACCACTTCAAAAATTGGCATTTGTTTTGTTTTAGCTTCTTTTTTTGCTTCTTCTATGCTACGCCACTGTACGTGATCGTGAAATACGGGGGGGACTTTTGCTTCGAATTGTTCGCCTGCAATTTTGGCTACGAATAATAAGACACACGCGACTGGAAGCCAGGCTGCAGTGGCTCTAGAAGGTGCTTTTATGCTTTTACTGTTGTTGAGCATATGAGACCTCCATATTGTTCATGCGCCAAATAGCGATAGTGAGCATCAGTATTACAGAGAAACCGTAAGAAAAAATAGTTGCTGCCGACGGTATCAAGGTGTTAGCCACAAGTGTCATGTCGAGCCAGGGGATACAAATTGAATTCGAGAACTCTGCTAAAGCCTTCACGGCGGGAGACACAGTAGACATCCATGCTAGATTGAAATATCCACCAAAATACATGCTTGGAAGAGCAGTTGCTAATTGGAGTAAAATCCACATGCCACCAAATAAAATGCACCATGCCACCATGTTTTTATTACCAGTGAAAATACTGGACAAACCAACCATCGTGGCAGACAATCCAAAACATAACGATACTCGTTCTGCAATAGTAGTGAACAGATTTATGTCTGGCATTTGCAGATAAGTCACAGTGACGATAGTCTGCTCGCACAATGCAAGCGCAATAGCTATTGCACTTGTAGCTACCGAAAGTGCCAGCCATTTAGCCATCACATATTTAGTGCGTGTGATTGGACGAGAGAACAAAGTTGATAAGATTCCACTAGAAATGTCCTTTCCAAGTATCCCTGTTCCCAGAGTAAAAATGAAAGGCAGCATGAAAAAGGTATTGACGAATGACGGCTCTACTAGTTGCCATTCAGTAAAAATGATTGTGCAAACCGTATATCCAAGCAAACACATGAAATACAGTCCACAAGCGCTTATTATGCCAGCGCTCGAGCACCACTGTTTTAGGGTAGTTCGAAAAATAGTCTTGTTCACGACTTACCCTCCATGAAGAAGCGCTCTAGGCGTCCAGATTGTGGTACCACTTCCAGTACCGGGTGATTTTCGCTCACCAAGGTTTTGACAAGATTAACAAGTGCTTTGTTGTCTCTCACTTCAACTGTGGCATGCAAGAAAGAAAATGACGTTACCTGGGCACCGCATTGTCTTGCGATATTGTCCAGCTTTTCTGAACTGGGCAATTCGCCTTCATGACTATCGAATTTGATAAGTACCATTCGACGTTGATGATCAGGTTCAAGTAAATCTTCAACCGCTTCGACTTTTCCTTTATTAACAAAAACAACCCGGTCGCAAATCTTTTCGACCTGGTCTAACTGGTGCGAATTAACCAAAATTGTCATTCCTGACTTTTTGAGATCATTTAAAAGCTGACGAATTTGAAGCGCACCGCCCGGGTCTACACCAGATACTGGCTCGTCTAGAAACAAATATTTGGGTTTACCAATGAGCGATTGTGCAAGACCCAGACGTTGCAACATTCCTCGTGAAAAACGAGAAAGCTGTGAAGTCCAAACATTAGAGTCAAGCCCAACTTTGGTCAGTAATTCTTCCACGTCCTGCTGTCTTGTTTCCTTTGGCAGTCCAGCAAGCTCGTGATGGTATGACACAAATTCTAGTGCTGTCATCCAGCGGTCAAAAGTCAGACGTTCGGGCAGATAGCCAATCATCTTTTTGATATGTAATGATTCGGGTGGCAAACCTTCTATATAGATGGAGCCGCGCTCAGGTCGCAAAAATCCAAGCAGGCAACCCATTAATGTGGTTTTGCCAGCGCCGTTTGGTCCAATTACTCCAAGTGCTTCGCCAGGTAGTATTTTGAGGCTTATTTCATTGAGTGCCAGAACTCGTTTACGTGAGCCCAGGCGAATAATATTGCGAATAGACGGTCTGAAAGTCTTAACTACCGAGTCGATAATTATGCCCTGACCGTCAAGCAGAGGCGACATCGGGTTAAGTGCAAGTTCAGCCATTACTTAAATTTCCCGCAGATAAAAAATCAGTTCTAT
>CAZFKB010000085.1:0-14657 GCA_964519785.1 uncultured Candidatus Obscuribacterales bacterium
GAGTGGCAGGATTGCTTGTTGTAGCTGTGATGATGCTTGCTGCTCCATCAATTTTGTCTGCTATGAAAGTAGCTTTGCCGCAACCTGTCGTTGCCGGAAGTTTGATTCTTGGCTTGTTGACTATGCTTTTGAGTTTCTTCTTCCTTGGACGCGTTTTGAATACATCTTATTTCAAGCAAGATGAGCACGATAGCTTGGGTCAAGAAGTACAGAAGCTAGAAATTGCTATGACAAAAGGCGAAGAGAAAGTAGCCAATTTGGAGACTAAGATCGGTGCTCTTGCCACACGTTGTGGGATGCCAGACAAAAAACAGTTTATTGCCAAATTGCAACAACAGTCAGTATCGCCTTCTCAGAAAGAAACCGACGAAGAACAGTTGCGCCAACTTTATTTGACCAAACAACAAAACTGCAAACGCTTACAAAGTGACCTTGCTTATTTCTTCAATAAGGCCGGTCTTGCAACTGTTGAAATCGAGCCTCAATCGGCAATTGCTTTATCGGAGAATATCAACGATTTCAGAAAAGATGTTGCCGATTTGCAAGAGCGTCGTGCAGCTATGTACGATCACGAGGAGCGTATGCGTCAAATGGAAGAAGACCTTTCATTGACCGAATCAAATATTGTCGAGTTTTTGGAACAAAATTCGATGTCGTGTCAGGGTAGTTTTGAGCTGGCAAAGAATCACGTTGAATCCTTAATAGAATTTTTTGAAAATAGAAATTCTCCTCATCCGGACCTTGCTGAGATTGATGCTGGTTATGGCGATGAAAGCACGAGACACAATACTCAGCAGGAATTAATTGAGCGACACATAGCTGCAAGTACAAAGCTTGAAGCGCTTCTTGGCCAGGCTGGAGCCCAGCCTAAATCGAAAGTTCAGGTTCGTGTGACTCCTGCTGTCGAATTGATGTCTGGCAAAGAAATAGAAGAACTACGTCACAAAAAAGAAGATTTGACTGTAAAGATCAGAACCACTCTCAAAAGTCGCGACGAGTTGTATCTCGACACACTTGAAGAATTAAACAGAGTAGATCACGAAATTGTAATTTCAAAACGTGCGAAACTGGCTCTGGAACTAGCTTATGAAATGTTGAAGCAGTCGTCTCACGAGACATATGCCGACTGGTCCGTGCAGCTCAATAAAATTTCAATTGAGTTATTGCAACAGCTCAGTGGCGAAATCGAAATGCTTGAGTTCTCAAAAGACTTACATTTGAAAGTCAAATTGAGAAATCACCAGAATATCTTTGACTCTAAAGATATAGTGACCAAGCTTTCGACCGGTACCAAAGAGCAGATTCACTGGATGGCAAGACTGATTATTTCTCGTTTCTTATCAAGTCTTGAACCACTTCCAATATTTCTGGACGAGCCTTTCAGCGAAGCCGACGACGCCCGTTTTTTAGGCATTATGTCCTTTTTGATCGAATCTATTTTGCCGAATAATCAAGTTGTTATTTTTAGCTGTCATCAACAACGCCACCAGTGGCTCAATCAACAGCTTGATGCTGAGCACCAGCAAAAACTTGCATTCAAGCACTAAAAGCCAGAATCACCTTGGGGTGTGTATCTTTTACCAGGGCTTGAAGGACCAGTACCTTCTTGCTCTTCTTCCACTTTGCGCATATAGGGCGAAGGTTTGGCGCGCTGCGGCGCAACCTCGCTTGGCTTAATCATTTGCTCCAACTTGATAATGCGATTGCGCAATTGTTGTATTCGCGGGTCGTTTGGTTTTCTTTCGGATAAATATTTGATTGCTTCTTTGTATTCTTTGATTGCGGCGGAAAAATGCTTTTCTGATTCGAGCATCATGCCTAGCTGCATATGAGTTTCTTGGTTTGTCTGGTCATAGTCAAGCGACCTGTGCCAGTTATCTAGAGCTCCCTGGTGGTCTCCTATAGCAAGACAACAAACTCCCATATCACTATAGATTCGATCGAGAGGCTCATTTTTTAATGGCTGATCTGTTTTTAGTAAATCTTTGAATTCACGCAATGCATCAAGCCATTTCTTTTGTTTCATTTTGCATTCGGCAAAATGCATCCAGGCAGAAGTCCATTTCCAGGGTTTTTCGCCCAGGGCTGAATTGAAATAGGCTTCTGCTGTTTGAAACTCTTTTTTATTTTCAGCAATCAAACCTTCTAAATAATATTGCTTATCGTAAGGAGCTCCAGCCATGCGAGCACCACCGACTGCTTCTTCTGCTTCTTCAAATCGCTCATTGCGCAGATGAATTTCAGCCATTGCTATAAAAGCGTCAGGAAGTGGTTCGACAGAGGTTTCGGTTGCAACTTTCAAAGATGCGATTGCTTTATCGTCTTTGTTTTTTTCTTTATAACAAATGCCCAACCAGTAATGCGCTTCGGGATAGAAGCCGTTGCGAGCGAAATAAACTGCTTGCAAGAATGAATCGATAGCTCCATCGAAATCACGCGCACGCATCCTGGCCGTGCCCTCGTAAAAGTGCGCTTCAGCTGGGGTTTGAGTATTCTTGCCTTTGCGACCATATTTCGCCTGGGCAACTTGAGGCGCAAGCAATATATTGCTGCATAGATAAGCTCCAGACAAAGCAAAAATTGCAAGAATTACATTTTGGGGTCGGTTTGTTTTCATCTCGGGATAAATCTATTCGTTAATCTAAACGTTTGATCTTGAATTCGATTTTAACTAAACCCGAAATATAAATCATTAGGAGACAGGCGAAATAAAGCAAAATTGCCTGCCAAAAGTTGATTGCTGGTACGAAAGAAGCAAAATTAAAACTGGCAAAGAGGTTCCAAAGCGATTGAATAGCCAGGGTGGGCAAAACCACTATCAGACTTAAGAGCCCCAGCACGCCTGCGCCCAGTAATAGAAATAGAATTAGTTTGCTTTCGTGAGAAAAACGCATTTAATTTGCCGCCAATAGTTCTAAAAACTCATCTTCAGACAGAACTTTGACATTGAGGCTTTCTGCTTTCGCGAGTTTAGAGCCAGGATTTTCGCCTACAACCAGATAGCTTGTGTTTTTGGATACAGACGAGCTGGCTTTTCCACCTCTTTGTTTTATCTCTGTCTCAGCCTTTAGACGATCCATTCCTTTTAATGTGCCTGTAATTACAAAAGATTTTCCAGCAAGTGCATCAGACACCTTGAGCGATGCTTGTGCATCGGCTTTATCCTCCAGACTGACTCCGTATTCTTTTAATTTGCTTATTAGTTTTATAGTCTGGGGGTTTTTGAAAAATTCGCTTACTGAGCGCGATATATTGGGTCCGACCCCTTCTATCTTTTCTATTTCTTCGCTACTTGCAGATGCTAGTTTTTCGATGGAAGGAAAATACTGTGCCAGGTCATAAGCCATATTCACTCCCACATGGGGAATGCCTAAAGCTGCAAATAAATTAGCCATGGGACGATTTTTAGCAGCCTGGATCTGTTGCAAAATCTTTTCAGCTGATTTTTTGCCCATACGATCTAACTGCAAAAGAGAGTCGAGATCTAGTTTGAAAAAGTCTGCTGCATCTTCTACAAGACCGCTTTCTACCAGTTGTTTGACCAGAACTTCGCCTACTCCGTCTATATTCATTGCCTCTTTGCCGACGAAATGTTCGAGTCTTCTTGTGATTTGAGCCTTGCACCCATAAATATTAGGACATTTGAAAGCTGCTTCGTCTGCGGCTCTAACCAGGGGTGTATAACAAATCGGGCAGTTTGAAGGATAGACTACAGGCTCGCTTTTAGCTGGTCGTTTTTCTAGTACGACGCGCAAAACCTCCGGAATGATTTCACCCGCTTTGCGCACTACCACGGTGTCTCCAGGACGCACATCTAGACGTTGAATTTGGTCATAATTGTGCAAACTTGCACGTTTGACCGTGGTGCCTGCTAGCTTTACTGGTTTGAGCATGGCGCAGGGAGTGACAGCACCTGTGCGTCCGACGTCGAATTCGATATATTCGAGCACCGTTTCAGTTTCTTCAGGCGGATATTTGAAAGCAATTGCCCAGCGCGGGCTGTGCGAGGTGGCACCAAGCCAATCCCAGAGCTTTATATCGTCCAGTTTTATTACAATTCCATCGGTTTGATAATCGAGGCTGTGACGTTTTTCGTCCCAGATACGGCAGAATTCTTTTACTTCGCTCATACCATGTACTAGTTTAAAGCTTGGCTCGACAGGCAGACCTAGCTCTTTGAGCAAACTCATGGTGGCATGGTGCGATTTGGGTTGCTCAATTTCTAAATCGTGAATATAAGCGTTATAGGTCCATATAGACAGTTTGCGCTTTGCTGTTTTGCGCGGGTCCTTTTGTCTTAATGAGCCGCTTGCACAGTTTCTGGGATTGGCAAAAAGTGCTTCACCCTCTTCTTCTAACTGTTTGTTCACTTCGCTGAAGTTTTGAACAGACATATAGACTTCGCCGCGGATGTCTATTTCGGCAGGGATTTTTCTCGTGCCATCTGGCAAAGTAATAGGATTCAATTTTTTAGGAAGGCTTTTAATTGTTTTCAAATTGAGTGTGACGTCTTCACCAACTTCGCCATTACCCCTTGTGGCGCCCTCTACTAGTTCACCATCTTTGTAAGTAAGAGCAATCGAGAGTCCGTCGATTTTTAATTCGCAAACATAACCCAGTTTTGAAACATCATTTGAGTCGAGCGCTTTGCAAAGACGCTCTTCCCATTTATCGAGGTCGTCAGAACCCATTGCATTTGCCAGACTAAGCAATGGGTGTCTGTGGTGTACTTGCTTGAATTCGGTGCTTGGCGCTGTTCCCACTTTTTGAGTGGGGCTTTCTGGCGTTTTCAATTCCGGAAATTTAGTCTCCAGATCGATTAATTCGTAGAATAATTTATCGAACTCTTGATCTGAAATCTCCGGATTATCGAGAACGTAATAGCAGAAGCGATAATGTTCAATAAGCGGAATTAGCTCTTGAACTCGCTTTTGCGCTTGCTCAAATTCGGTTGCCAGCACTTGGAAATTATCCTTAGTTCAAGCCTTCTCTAGATAGAATCACACAATCACCCTGGGCGGTGCCCGAACAAATGGCGGCAGCACCATATTTGGCGCCGCGTTTTTCCATTTCTTTTGCCAGAGACAAAAGAATTCTGGCTCCAGAAGCTCCAATTGGGTGACCCAGAGCAATGGCTCCACCATTGACGTTTACTTTTTCAGCATCAATGCCAAGCATTTGCATTGACTTGAGCGCGACTGCTGCAAAAGCCTCGTTGATTTCCATCAGGTCGAGGTCTTCTACGGTCAAACCGGCTTTCTTCAATGCTTTTTGGGTTGCAAGCGCAGGTACTGTGTGCAAATAAGGAACATCTTGCCCGATGGATGCATGAGAAACTATTTTTGCAAGAGGCTTCAAGCCTAGTTCTTTAGCTTTGGCAGCGCTCATAACAAGCAACATGCAAGCACCGTCATTAACACCAGGAGCGTTTCCAGCGGTTACTGTACCTTTGTCATAAAAGACAGGTTTCAACTTGGCTAGGGCTTCAATTGATGTATCAGCGCGCGGCGACTCGTCTTTATCTACGACAGTGACTTTGCCTTTGCGATCCTTAATTTCGGTTGGTTGAATTTCGCGGGCAAAAGTGCCGTTTGAAATCGCTTCGCAAGCTTTTTGGTGGCTTCTGTAAGCCCATTTGTCTTGCTCTTCGCGAGTAATGCCAAACTCTTCGGCTACTTTGGCACCGTGTACTGCCATATGCACCGATGTGACCGGGCATTCAAGTCCATCAGCCAGCATCGCGTCTTTGAGAGGAGTGTGACCCATTCTTTGACCAAATCGCGCTGCGTTTGCGTCAACTATATAGGGAGCCTGACTCATCGATTCCATGCCACCTGCAAGGATAATGTCGCCGTCTCCAGCTCTGATACGAAGGTCCGCAAGGCTCACTGCGCGCATGCCTGATGCGCAGACTTTATTGACTGTGGTTGACTCACAAGTGTTTGGAATGCCCGCTTTCAAGAGAGCCTGGCGCGATGGAATCTGCCCACAGCCTGCTTGAATGACCTGACCGATAATTACTTCGTCTATTTGATCGCCTTTGATATTGTGTTTTTCGATCAAGGCTTTCATCAAAGGAGCTGAAAGGTCAATGGCGCTTAATGTGGACAGTGTCCCGCCCAATTTGCCAAAAGGAGTTCTAAGACCATCTACCAGCACTACTTCAGTAACGTTTGCCATTTAAAAAGACCTCTTGAAAATGCATCCTTATAAGATCGTAGCGGCAAATTTCGTCAAAAACCCGATTGTTTCTCTTTTGTACATAATTGGGTATGACTAAAATTACGCCTTGAAAGCGCATTTAATAGACAGGTTTTCAACAAAGCAATAAAGCCCAAAAGTAAGTCTGGATGAACGATTACGAAGATGACCAAATGGCTAAAGTGCCAGCTTCCAAGAGGGGCGTGGCATTTTTATGCGACGTTGTAATCATCTTTGTAGCAAGCATTCTCTTCACTACTGTGATGCACATGATTGACCTGGTAGTGCCGCTTTTGACACGTTATGTCTCTCAGGTGCTGGTTGCCTGTTTACTTCTTTTGATTCGTGACTATTTCAACTCTGGGCGCGGGTTTGGCAAGATGTTCATGGGAATTGAAGTTGTCGACTATGACACCTTTGAAAAGCCAAGTCTTATGCAATCAATCAAGCGCAATATTTTTCTGTTCGCTCCTGTAATCGTGGCTGAACTGGTTCAAATGGTACTCTTCTTGCTACCCAAAGGCGTGTGGGGCAGCTGGATTACGATTACTTTGAGCGTACTTGGCGGCATTTACGTTTTCGTCATTCTGCCTCTTGAATTTGTTATTTACAACAAAAGTGAAGAAGGGCGACGATTGGGCGATATCTTTGCAAATACGATTGTAATTGAGTCCTGATCTGATAGAATCAGCTTTCCTTGCAAAGTAGAGATTTATGGCTGCTAAAACTGCTTATATCTGGGGTCCGATTTCCATGTTCAGCGCCCCGCTCTCGGCGTCTTTGTTGGACGCGGGATGGAATGTGCATGTGGCGTTCAAATCGTCACTCAATTTGATGAGCTTGTCACCACTTGATTTGAAGAGTACAGCTCAGGTTGCAATCGACCAATGCTTGCAAACACTGGTTCCGGATCGTGAACGGCTCAGAAGTCTAGCTAATAATTTGAAATTTGTCGCCCCAAATGAAATCGACACCGATACCAAATACGATGTCGTCATTTTTGCTGGCATCGCACCAAACTTCGACGAGCCTCGCGTACCGCGCGCTCCATGGGCTGCCAAAGAGCTCAAAGCTTTAATGGACAAAATTCGCGGCACTCAACTCATGGTAATAAGTTCCATTTTTGGTGGTGTTCAACCAACTGGATTTGTTCCTGAAGAAGTCGAATTTGCCCGTCGCAAACCAAAAACTTCTTGGGAAGGAGTTTGTCAGCAGTACGAAAACAAAGTCTTACAGTCGCTTGCTGGATGCGATTCTCCCTGGCACCTCATTCGTTTGCCATTTCTAACTAATTCATTTGGAAAAGAATTGCACCATCATACAAGTGGCTTGGATCACTTGTTCAAAACGTTGTGCGACCGCGCAGAGCAATTGAAAAATAATTTTCAACCAGGCATTCCCAAGCTGAAACTCAATTTCGATCCTGACTGTGCTTTGAGCTTTTTGCCTATCGATAGTGCAGTAAGTTTCTTTATGCGTTACCTGGAAGACGGCAATCGTCCGCGCATTTTGAATCTAGTCTCGACCAATGCTCCTTTGAACAGAGAGTGGATTGGTCATCTTGGTAATGCGCTAGATGTAGACATTGTGAGCACCGAGAAAGATGACGAACTCAATTTGCCGTCTGTAATCAAACAGTCACTGCACGACAATTTTCAGATTGCTTCGCGCAATTTGTATGAGCTTGTTGGTCGTTATAATTTTCCGCCTGTAATAGCCGACGAAAACTATTTCAGACGTCTTATTACATTTAACAAAGATAATCTCTGGGTCGATAAACCAAAACTCGAACTGCCCAAAATCAGCATCATGCCTGAGACCAGTATTGCGCATGTCGATCCTGAAAAACAAATTGCTGATTATTTCGACAATCAAGTACCAGACAGTTTGAATACAGGCACCCAGCTCGATAAGGCTTTGAGCAAGGGCTTGTCGATTGGTATTTTCATCAAAGAAACAAGCGAGCTTGGATGGATATTGAAAGTGGAAAACGGCGAACATGTCGTGAAACGTTTTTATCTGGAAGAAGAAAATCCCGCAATCAGTTTCAGATTTAAGCGCGATGCTTTCATGAAAATCATTCAGAATAAACTTTCGATGAATCAAGCTATTCTCACCAAGCAAGCTGATTTCCATGGACCAATGCTGCCATCCGTCAAAACTGCGGCACGTCTGGATCAGTTTTTCAGAGAAAATCCTCTCGTTTGATTTTTTGCTAAGGCATTTGCGCCATGAAATGTACGGTCGCATAGTTGGGGCTGAAGTCTACGCGTGAAATGGACCCTGCCGGAATATTGACGCGCCAGAAATTATTCAAAGGCATGCCCAGAGCATGAGCGATAATCGCGCGAATGACACCGGCATGACTTATGAGAGCGATTTTTTTACCAGGGTGCGATTCGATCATCTTATCGAGTACCAGAACTGAGCGGTTGTATAAATCGCGAATTGATTCGCCTTGAGGAGGCTTATTTTCTATTGGGTCGGCCACCCAGTGAAAATATTCATCAGGCTTATTTTTTTTCACTTCAAGATAACTCGAGCCTTCCCAGGCACCTACATCCCACTCGTTCAGGTCCGGTATAACTTCTGCTTCTATGTTGAGCCTATCGCTTACTATTTTTGCCGTTGATACCACTCGTTTGGCGCAGCTCGAAAGCAAACATTCGAATTCTTGCTTAGCTAGCCAATCTGCGATCTGGTGAGCTTGCTCGATTCCTCTTTCGGTTAATTCTACCGCCGGATCGTTATATAGACGTCCATGTTCGACTGGTTCTGTATGACCGTGTCGAATCAAAAAGAATGACGTAATTACTTCTGGTGGGTGTAATTCTTCACTCATAGTTTGGGCTTTGAAATCCCGTAAGTTGCGCAGGTTTCCATCAGCTTTTCAATTTCTGGTTTAGCCAGCGTTTTGGCACCACCAAGAGTGTGGGCAATATATAAAGTATGAGCGTGATGTTCGATTGTTTCCAACTTGTAAAAAGCATCCCACAAATCTGGTCCGTAAGTCAGAGCACCGTGATGATCGAGTATAAGTGAGTCGTGTTCTTTCACTATTGGGGCGATGCTTTCTGATACTTCGTCTGTGCTTGGTGTTGCATATGGTGCCAGTGGAATTTTGCCAAGTGTTGTTACTACTTCAGGCAAAATGTGTTGATTGAGATCAACGCCTGCCACACTAAATCCTACGGCATAGGTCGGATGGGCATGAACGCAAGCTTTTACGTCGCGTCTGTTTTGATAAACAGTGAGATGCATCTTAAGTTCGGTGGATGGTCGTCTGCCTGATGAGTCTTTTGGTGCACCGGTCATGTCCACCAGAACTAGATCGTCTGTCGTTAATTTACCTTTGCACACACCAGCCGGAGTTGTAAGGATGAGATTTTCTTCAAGTCGAATACTGAAGTTTCCTTCCATTCCACAAATATATCGGCGCTCGTAACAGAGTCGAGCGATATCTACAATTTCTGAACGGGCCTGAGTTTGCGAGTATTTTTGCATCGTCTTGACAAGTAGTGTTTTTCTGCCACTAAGGCAAAGATGAACAATCATATATAAAGTAAGTACAATGCGAAATTATATATATTGCACATCTTTTAGCTATTTATTTACCAACAATAGGCATTTTCGGCTTCTTGATTTGTCAAGTATGTAGTAGAATCCATGTTTTTGAATATATAAATTTCGAGTTCAAGTCCCTGTCACAAGATTAAGAGGTATCCCCGGTATGCGTTGCGGCGAATGCAATCAGAGAAATTCTGTAGCAGCCGGCTCTTGCGCCTTTTGTGGGCAGAAATTCGAGAAGAAATCGCTGCCGATGAGTCTTAAGATATCTATTGCTGCTGCAGGGCTTGGTCTTATCGTCGGGGTTTCAGCTATCGCATCGAGTTTGATGTCTTCATTTGGTCATAGCAATGTCCCTCTAAAAGCCATCGCCCAGCACATTTCAGCTGGTTCTAAAAGCCCTGAAGAAGCTCAGTCGCTCAAAATCCAGTTAGAAAAAGTCTTGAAAGAACAGCTTTTAAAGTGCGGCAATCTTCCATCAGGCGAACTTTTGACCAAGTTGCAGAGCCAACTGCCCAACGCTGTTTTTGAAGTTTTTGTTTTTGATTTACCCCGGGGCATGAAACTTGTCGAAGTAGATTGTGTCTTGCAATCAACCGATTTTCTCATCAGCCAGGATATTAAAAAAGAACTGCGCGTAGACGAAGTTCGAGGACTTGGAGTTTATGACGAAGGTCGCATAATCACATCAGGTGATGGCACCACCAAGCTCATTTTGCTCGGGCACAACAATATCGAAATGAAACAGCTGCCTACAGTAAAAGTGTTTGAGCAAAACGCTAAAGGCAAATTCTCTGATGTGACAGCTCAAATGGTTCCGCCCGTATCTGGACATGGTAACGCTAAATTCATCGGCAATCTGCCCGATATCAAAGTAGAAGGAAACCTGGTGGTATCAAGCCAGGATGAAAAACTGTTTGCTGGTACCTTGCCTGCCAAGGAAGTCAGCACCACTACTATTCTTAGACTGAAAGACGGCAAATACGTCAAAGAGCAAGACCTTGGCAGTAAAGAGTTTTCAGCACTGTATGCAGTGGCATCAGCACTGGTATCACCTGCCGCGCTTGAAACCTATAAAGGCTATTTGACTGGCGATGTAAAAGATTTTATTCAGGCAAAAGACTATCATGCAATCACTTTGCCACCTTCATTTTCGGTTGGAGCACTTGAGTCTGGTAAGAAAAAACGCCGTTCTGAAGGCGGTCACACCTATCTTTTAACCAGTATAAATGGCAACAAATTCGCAGTAACAGTAAGTGGTGGACGTGGTGGCTATGTTGCTTCAAGCATTCGCAAGGCTGATTCTGAAATGGCTAATGCTCTGCCTGAACCAAAGGCTGAGCAAAATTCTTCAGAGGCTCAAACTGTTGCTGTTACACAGCCCGAACCTGCGGTGGTTCAAACGCCAGTGGCAAGCCCCGCTCCTGTGGTTGTGGAAAAGCCTAAGAAAGAACCGAAAATTGAAAAGGTAACAAAAAACGAACGCAAGAAAGAGCGCGAAATAGTGTCAGAAGCGCCTTCGACCTCGCGTGAAAACGGTGTTGCGGTGCATAATGTCAGTATGCGCTCCGCTCCAAAACATGGACGTAGTATAGGTATCGTCCGTCGCGGCGACAATGTCAAAATCTTGAGCAAAGACGGAAGCTGGTATCGCGTTTCTGTAAATGGTCAAACCGGTTATGTTTGGGCTGGAATGATTAGGTCAAGTAAGGGCAGTACAATTGTTAGCGAGCCTGAAAAACCCGTAAAAGTGGCTAAAGAAAAATATAAAGAGAAAGAATCAAAGCCAGTTAAGGAAGTCAAAGTAGCCAAAGAAAGCAAAGAGAAAGAGTCAAAAGTTGCAAAATCCAAAGCTGAAACTAACAAATTGGTAATGGTTGCTAAAGAGAAAGAAAAAGCGTCCAAAACCAAGGCCACGCCCGCAAAATCGCAACCTGATCGCAAGACCAGTTATGTTGATAAGAGGCCAAAAACCAACACATCTGAAGAGCCGACATTTGTACCTTAATCGGGCTCGTGATATGCTAAATGGACCGGGACGTAGCGCAGCTTGGTAGCGCGGTTGCTTTGGGAGCAATAGGTCGCAGGTTCAAATCCTGTCGTCCCGAGATTAATTACTAGCTTTGTGTTCTTTTAAAATAGTCTGGGCTTCATTAACGCCTGGAACCCAGCGCATGCGCAGGCATCCTTTTTTAGAAAGTAAGAAAATGTCGCCAAAGCTTTCTTTGTTTGCGCGTGCCCAAACTTTAAATGGCATGTCAAATTTTATGCTTTGAATTGACACCAACCATTCTCCTACAACATAGAGAGCATTTCCCTGGTCGCGAAATTGAGGCAAAGGACAGCGCAATTCTTTGTACCACTGCCAAAACCAACCAGTTGCTAGCAAAACGAAACCACCCAGGTTAAAGGCGTCATAGTGCTTGGTTAGCGAAGAAAGCCAATCGTAGACTATGTATATAAAAATCAAATGCATCGGAAGCGTGTACAAGATCCAATAGGTGAAAGTGTCTGTTTCTACTCTGATTTGATTGCGACTTTGATTTGAATATCCAGCACTTTGACCGTCTTGCAGAGAAAAACGTCCTTTTAGTTTTACTGTCATTACTCTTTTGTCTGTTATAGCGTATATCGTGCGTGAGGCTTGAGCCGGGATCGAGATAATTTCAAGCACTCCAAAGAATGCCACCACTACAAGTAGCATAGTGATCACGGTCCAGACTCTGCTACTGTCTATGGTGGCGTCATTCATAACGCCTATCGCAAAAGTAAATAAGCCACATAGCCACAAAAGTGGGGACGGTAAAAGACTCCATGCTATTTCATCTGACAATGGTTTTTTGTGCCAGAGTAATTTTTCGCCTGTTTCCATTTCGCTTCTGACTGCGGTCAAAAGCATTTCGTCTACTTCGCTGTCTTTTTCTTCGTCCATATATTTCTATATTAGCAACAACGCATAGGAGGATCACCATCGGCTCCGCCGAGATTAGTCTGTTCAGTGTGAACGTGCTTTTGAGGTTTGAACCAGGCAATAACAGCTGATACCACAATTATCAAAATCAAAATCATGAATGTGCCATCAAGCACTGCATCAAGATAGTCGTTGAACATCAAAATGGGCATCTTCGCAAGCTCTTCAGGCGTTCCTGCACCTTTGTTCAACTTATCTTGTAGGCTTTGTGCGTGGGCTAGAAATCCAAGTTTTGGCGAAGAGCTGAATATTTTTAGCAAGCCTGCGCTTACAGTGACGGTCAATAGCCAGGCTAGGGGAACCAGAGTTATGAATGAGTATTTGCGTTTGCCCATCTTTATAATGATAGTGGTGCCTACACAAAGTGCAATTACCGCTAGCAACTGGTTTGATATACCAAAGAGTGGCCACAAACTATTGATACCACCAAGAGGGTCTATGACGCCTTGGTATAGAAAATATCCCCACCCAGCTACCACCATACCAGAGCTTAGAAGAATGGCTGGATACCAGTTTGTGCGACCAAGTGGTTTGTAAATAAGTCCAAGAAAATCTTGCAAGATAAATCTACCAACTCGTGTTCCAGCGTCTAAGCAAGTAAGAATAAATAACGCTTCGAACATGATGGCAAAGTGATACCAAAACGCAATCGTTGCTTCCATTCCAGGCAGCGCTTTTAGACAATTAGCAAAAATGTGTGCCATTCCCACCGCGAGTGTTGGTGCGCCTCCTGTGCGAGCCCACAAACTTGCTTCGCCAACTTCTTTGGCAAGTATTTCCATCTCGCCCGTGGAGACTGCATAGCCCCAACCAGAAATACAGGCGGCTGCTGCATTTGGTTCTATACCAACAACACCAGGCGGGCTATTGATTGCAAAATATGTTCCAGGCTCGAGCACGCATGCCGCAACCATCGCCATGATTGCAACCAGTGCTTCGCAAAGCATTGCACCGTAGCCAATAGGCAGCGCTTGTCTTTCTTTGGCTATCATTTTGGGTGTGGTGCCACTAGATATCAAACTATGGAACCCTGACACCGCACCGCATGCAATCGTAATGAAACAAAAGGGAAAAATGGACCCTGCAAAAATGGGACCATCTTTTGCAACGAATGCCGAAAGTGGAGGCATTTTCATGTCTGGGTGTAAGAAAACAATTCCAAGTACAAGTAGAGCGATAGTGCCGATTTTTAAAAAGGCAGACAGATAATCGCGTGGTGCAAGCAATAGCCAAACTGGAAGAACCGATGCTACAAATCCGTAAATCATTATAGATATAGCCAGTTGCGGACCGGTTAGAGTAAATGCCGCTGCCAAAGCTGGATTTTCAGCTACCCACTGACCGGCGACTACTGCAAATAAAGTAAGTGCAACACCAATTATGGAGCCTTCCATAATTTTCTCGGGGCGCCACAATTTCATATAAACGCCGACGAATAGAGCAATCGGAACAGTCATAAGCAGGGTAAAAGTTCCCCATGGACTGTCTTTTAACGCGTTGACAATAACCACGGCTAATACCGCAATCAAAATCATCATAATGAGCAAAATAGCTATTAATGCGACAATACCTGCAAGTGGTCCTATTTCTTCTTTGGCCATTTGACCGACTGATTTTCCATCGCGTCGCATCGAGCAGCAAAGCACCACAAAGTCTTGTACGGCGCCAGCAATCATTACTCCTACGATGAGCCAGATAGTGCCAGGTAGATAGCCAAATTGCGCAGCAAGAATGGGTCCTACAAGTGGACCTGCACCAGCTATAGCGGCAAAGTGATGACCAAAAAGAACTAAGCCATGAGTTGGAACATAATCTTTGCCATCGTTGATTTTGACAGCTGGTGTCTGATTTCTGTCGTCGAGAGCAAACACTTTGTCCGCAATGAATTTTCCGTAAAAGCGATATGCAACGCTAAAAA
>CAZFKB010000086.1:0-13999 GCA_964519785.1 uncultured Candidatus Obscuribacterales bacterium
AAACTTCAGATGTAGTGGCAGTTTCGCAGAAGAAAGTTTCTGTAAGCCCAGTAAAATTCAATATGACCGATCACTCGTTCGTGAAGCTCTGGCAGAATCACCACATATTTGACACAGTGCTTGGAATGGGAGCGTCCTAGTGTCTGTTTTAGACCCCAATTTAGCGTTTAGGCAACTGGTAAAAGACCCTGACTGGACTTTTAAGGTCGGAGTGGGAGGGATTTTTAATGCTCTCTCGCTTGTTGTGCTTTGCGGCGGATTAATGATGCTGCCTGCTAGTTTTTGCTGTTGGGCGCTGAATACCGGTTATGTGCTGCGTGTGATGCGCAGCAAAATGAAAGACCCCCAAGCCAAATTGCCCGACTGGAACGATTGGCTCGATTTATTTATTTCAGGCATGAGCTGGCTTGCGATTGCCTATGGTTTTGTAATGGTTTGTGTTTTGTACTACTTTTCAAGTATGTCGAGCATTATTAGCTATTACTACCAATTAGCTAAAAAGGCTCCTGTTGCCAAAGACGCACTTACTGCTGCTCAGTCCACGCATAGCGAGCAGATATTGTGGGTTGGCGGGGCAACTGTTCTACTCATTCTTTTGGCATGTGTACTGCATTTTTTCAGTTCAATTTTGAAATTGAATTTTGCAAGGAAGGAAACAATGCGCGCTGGCTTTGCTTATGGACAGGCGCTCAAAATCATCCAGACTCGCCCGGCTGATTTTTTATATGTTTGGCTTTTGAGCGTAGGTCTTTTAAAACTAGCGATAATTCTGCCAACCCTTACAGTGCTTGGGATTTTCTTTGTACCCTCTGTCTTTTTTGCTGCTCAAATTCTGACTGCGCTCTTGTATGCGCAGTTAGGACACGAGCTTGAAGATAATGAAGAAGAGGAAATTAAAACTGTTCAGCCGCTGGCGTAACTTTGACTTCTGGCCAATTTACATTTTGCTTTCCATAATGAAAAATCCAGCCGCCATACTGTTTTATGGCGCTGTGAAAGAAAGCTCCAGCAGCTTTTACGGCTGGTGACATTGAAGATAAATACTGATTAATCGAATCGTTGGTTGCATCCGAAACGTGCTGCGTCATTGCGTTTAGCTGATTTTTGACATGAACGACCGGGTGAACATTTGCAGCACTTTGAGATTCGCCTGCTGGTTCTGATAAAACGGCTAGCTGCTTCTTGTTATTGTCAGCACAAACGCCTGCAGTCGGCGAATATACGGACAGTACAAAAATCGAAGTCAGAATTAGTGCATAAATGTATTTTTTAGTCACTTGCTTACTATTGCGCTCCAACTGGGCATAAACAGGCACAGGGCGATGTCATTATCCCATGCCTTCTGCCCTTTACAGAGCTTGATTCACATTACAAAGTTCAAAGCTTATGTTAGGATCGGGATATTGATAGTTTCTCGGGATAAACTTTTACAGTTTGTTCTGACCCAGACAACTATCGCTAGCACTAACTCAGTAAGGATATGGACGAAAATCTTAGCGAGCAAAGCGATGAACCCCCTCAGGGGCGAGTACTGAGATTTTCGAATGACTTGTCTATTGACGGACCAGTGAGGTCTTGTCATGGATAACGAGTCGTATCTCGTGAAATTTCTCATCATCTTTATTCTTTTGGGCATTCTGGTTGCAGCAAACGCCTTTTTTGTTGCGGCTGAAATGGCTCTTGCTAGAGTGCGTCGCACTCGTATCGACCAGTTGGCTGAACAGGGCTCAACCACGGCTAAAACAGTCCAGTCTTATCTGGACGACCCAGACACATTTATTTCCGGCACCCAACTTGGTATTACTTTTGCCATGCTCATCATTGGTGCTGTGGGCGAAACGACCTTTGCCGAAGATTTGTCGGAGTGGGCATCGGCAATGGGTGTCGCTTCTGGCTGGAAGCACAACATGGTCATATTTGCTCAAGTCTTTTCTTATGGTCTGGTTTTCACGATTACAGCTTTTATTCAAACTGTTTTTGGCGAATTACTGCCTAAGACTTTGACATTCAATCGAGCTGAAACAGTGGTGATGTACACCATTTATCCTATGCATTTTTGGTGCATAATCACCCGTCCAATTCTTGTGGTGATGAATGCTTTCATGTATTTCATTTTGAAAGTATTGAAAGTGCCAGAACCATCTCACCATCATATGGTGCACTCTGAAGCCGAGCTCAAAATGCTTGTGTCTGCAAGTCTTGAGGAAGGTGTAATTGAAGAAGGAGAGGAAGAAATGCTTCACAGCGTATTTGAACTCTCAGATACTGTTGCGACCGAAATCATGACACCGCGTCGTGACATGAAAATGCTCAGCGCTGACAAAACCGTGCGTGAGCTTATTGAGCTTGCTCTCAAGCATGGTCACTCGCGTATACCTATATACGACGAAAACGTGGACAATATTTTTGGTATGGTGCACATCCGGGATGGTATCAGGGCTTTTGCTGATGGAAAACAATCGTCACCAATCAGAGAACTCACACGCAAAGTATTGATTGTGCCTGAAAACAAAGGTCTGGCTGACTTGCTTGCAGAGTTCAAGAAAACTAAAACACATATGGCTATAGTCGTGGACGAACATGGTGGCACCCAGGGCATGGTGACTCTGGAAGATTTACTTGAAGAGCTTGTGGGCGAGATTGCAGACGAGCACGACATCGAGCAAGAATTCATCAAGCCGCAAGAAGACGGCACCATTTTGATTGATGCTCGTATATCGCTTGAAGATTTGAATGACCGGTTAGACATGAATATTCAAGACGAAGAATTCAACACTCTTGGTGGCTATGTATTTGGTGCTCTTGGTCATGAGCCTGTTGTCGGTCACGAGGTCAAAACAGACGATTATACGTTCCGTATCGAAGAAGCCGACAGACACAGAATCATTTCGCTTCGATTGACTATACATCCAAAACCAGAGCCGGTGGAAGACGTGAAAGAAAGTAATGGTAGAGGACATAAGCGCACTACCGAGGTCGATGTTTCTCACCCTAAAAATTTAGAAAATGCAGGATCGTGAAACCTTAACCTTATTGGCGAAAAATAGTATCGCCAAGAAAAGTCTGGGACAGAATTTTCTTATCGATCCCGAGGCACTCGCTACTATTGTAGATTCGCTCGATTTAAAGCGCGGTGAGCCTGTTTTAGAGATTGGTCCAGGCATAGGCTTCTTGACCGAGCTACTTATAGAGTCAGGAGCTCAAGTTACAGCTGTTGAGCTTGATGATAATCTGGTCACCAGACTCAAAAATACGTTTGGTAAGAAACTAAATGTGGTGCACAAAAACTTTTTGGATTTTGACTTAGACGAATATGGTCCAGAAAAATTCAAAGTGGTGGGAAATATTCCCTATCATATAACCACTCCTATTTTTACTCATTTATTTGGCGAGGTTGGCGAACCTCACAGCTGGAGCCATAAAATACAAAAAGTGGCGATGACTATTCAGTATGAAGTAGCATTGCGTCTGGTGGCACGTCCGGGAGAAAAGGATTATTCTCGTCTGACTCTCTTGAGTAATTATTTCACCGTGGCAAAGTTAGAAAAGAAATTGCCGCAAGACTCTTTCCTGCCGGCTCCAAAAGTCCGATCTGCCATTGTAAGCCTGGAGCCGCTGCCAGAGCCACCTATTGAGTGTAGCGATTTAAAACTTTTGCGTCATCTTATTCAACTGGGATTTGGAAGCAGAAGAAAAATGTTAAAGAACACTCTGCATTCGCTTGAATCGCAAATGGATGAACCTTTAGATAACATTTTGCGCTCTTGTGGCATAAGTGTTGGTGCCAGAGCTGAAGATTTGTCTTTGACCAAGTTTGCCGCACTTACAGATGCTGTCGCCAAAGCCAAAGGTGCTTTTAAACAATGAGTCAATTGAATTCATCGAATTTTATTGCAGTATCTTGTTATGCAAAACTGAATCTGACCTTTTCGATCCTTGGAATTTTGCCTGATGGATATCACCAAGTCGATACTCTTTACCAATCGATCAATCTAGAAGACCGACTGTTTTTTACTTTCGATTCAAGTGACATAAATATTTTTTTCGATCAGGCGAATAGCAAGGCTCCATCCGGATTCCCTTACGACGAAAATAATCTGGTTGTAAAAGCTATCAAGCTTTATTTGCAAAAAACAGGCGAGAGCATAGGCGTCAAAATCGCAATTGAAAAAGATATTCCAATGGCAGCAGGACTTGCAGGCGGCAGTTCAGATGCTGCAGGTGCATTGTTTGCAATGAATTCGTTTTTTCACAATAGACTCTCTAAAGACGAGCTTGCTATGCTTGCTCTTACTATTGGCGCGGATGTTCCGTTTTGTTTGCACGGCGCGAGTATGCGGGGACAAAATAAAGGAGAGGCACTTACTGCAATTCCACACGAAACAGGAATGTTTTTTTTGGTGGCAAAACCTTCTAATATTTCATTGTCGACGCCTTTTGTCTTCAAAGCTTTTGACGAAGATAAAGACCAAAATAAAACTCAGTTGGACACAGAAGCTGCATGCGAAGCTTTGTCGCATGGAAAAATAAAGAAGCTGGCATCACTGCTTGGAAATGATTTTGAATCTGTTGTTTTCAAAATGCATCCCGAACTGAAGCAAGTTTGCGAAGATATGAAAGACAATGATGCAATGACGGCACACCTCACTGGAAGCGGTCCGACAGTCTATGGCATATTCAACGACTTTATTACGTGTGAAGTGGCGCTTGCTAGTTTGAATGCTAAATTTCCCCAGTTTCAAACCTGGATTTGTACTTCAGCCAATCGCGGCGTTGCGCTTATGGAGCGGAGCAAAGAATGAAAGGCGAGCCCAAAATGAAACCTGTCACAAAAGCGGTGGCAGCAAAAATTATTGACCTTTTGTGCAAAGAATATCCAGATGCCGACTGTGAACTGGAATTTAAGTCACCATTTCAGCTGTTGACTTCTGTGATTATGTCGGCTCAAACAACTGATGTGCAGGTAAACAAAGTCACCCCAAAACTTTTCGCTAAATATCCAACCCCTAAAGCACTGGCTAAGGCAGACTTGGATGACGTCAAAGAGATAATAAAACCAACTGGATACTATAACGCCAAGGCCCAAAACATACTGGCTTGCGCTCAGGCTTTAATGGCTAATTATGGTGGCGAAGTTCCGACAACCCAGGAAGAGCTGGTAAAACTCCCTGGTGTGGGCGTCAAAACAGCAAATGTGGTGCTTGGTGTTGCTTTTGGTGTTCCAGGTTGGTCGGTGGATACGCATGTTCAGCGACTTTCTGGCAGACTTGGTTTTTCGCAAAATACAGACCCACTTAAAATCGAGCGTGATTTGCAAAAGCTGTTCCCCAACAAAGACTGGTCTAAGTATTCAATAACTCTTATATGGCATGGCAGACGTCTTTGTTACGCTAAAAAACCGCGTTGTCAGGATTGTCCAGTGGCTTCGTTGTGCCCGTTTTTTAAAACTATGCGATAATTTGAGCGCCTGAGATCAAGCGGCTTGGCAGAATCTCTGTATTAAGTCCCGCGTTTAAGCCTCATGCAAGTGACTGTTAATCACATACCCAAAACTGGTTGTCCTGAGGAGATTCGTTAAAAGCGAGCGTGTCCAAGGCCTTGCAAGTTAAGACTTCCGTCTTGTCCATGTATCTCCTTGGGAGACCTTTTAAAAAAGAAAAATATGAAAGACCTTATAAATTTAGTCGTACTGATTGTTTTAGTTTTTTTGTTTTATAAATGGGTCAGTCTCATTTTTAGATCATATTTTCGAAAAGAAATCATTCTTGAAGACCATAGAGGTCTGCTATATAAAAATGGCAAGTATGAAAAAACACTTGAGCCAGGTGCGTACTGGATAAATCCTAACCGACACACTCTTACGCGAGTGGATATCCGTCCTCGGGCTATTCAAATACCAGGACAAGAAATTCTTTGTGCAGACAATGTTGGTATCAAAATCAGTATCACAGGAAGAATCAAAATAGTTGACCCTCATCAGGCATTTCACTCAGATACCGATTGGTTCTGGACCAGTTATAATCGCATTCAAGTTGCTGCGCGCGAAGTTGCAGGCACTCTTACGCTTGAGCAATTACTCACTGAGCGTGACAAAGTAAGCCCACTTATTTTGGAGAAAAGCGTGCCTTTATGTAAGGAACTCGGCGCGGAACTGCTTGAATTGAATATCCGAGATATCATGCTTCCAAACGAGTTGAAACTGGCTTATACTCAAGTTCTCAAAGCTCGCAAGGAAGGCGAAGCCGCACTAGAAAAGGCTCGAGGAGAGAGTGCTGCATTGCGAAATTTAGCTAATGCTGCCAAAGTAATGGAGAATAATCCCACTTTGCTCCAACTGCGCGCACTACATGCGATGGCAGAAACCAAAGGCGGAACTATTGTACTTGGGCTTCCTGAAGTAACTAAAACAAGCTAAACAGGCTTATTTCCAGATAATTGTTTTTAGAGTTTCCTGAAAATCTGGTAAATAATAATTGAAAAGTGCAGAAGTGGGCGCATGTAAATAGACCTCTTCAAGTCTGCATTGTTTTTGAGAGCGTTTAGTATCAAAATAAACGCCATAGAAATAATTATGTACTTCATTAGATGGACCGTGATACCATCCAGTTACAGCCAGACAACGTTTTCCTGAAACAGTAATTGTTTCAAGTTTTTCTAAATGAAATCGAGGTCCACGGTTACCCTTTTCTTTGTTCGAAATTTGATTATTGCCAGGCGTTCCAATAATGAAATAAAACTTGTTCATTATTTCGACATCTTTTGGGCTGGGTTCTTGGGATTCTTTTATTTCGATCAGTGTTTGATCTGGCTGAGTCAAATACTGTCTAAGAATGCCTGAATCTGATTCCGTTAATTCATTACCACGATAGAAAAAGGCTATCTCTGTACCTTTGTGCTGATTCGGTTCGTAACGTCTTAAATAACTGTGTGCCACTTTTCCGACAGTGTCTTCGCAAAGCGGAAAGTTTTCAGGTAAACAGACGTACTGGATTGCACCTATTGCAGTTTTGGATCTCACTTAAGCTTCACTCTTCCCAATTCTGAATTTAAATACCAAGAAAGTTCAGGAGTGGGCTTGCCGCTTTTTTCTGACCATGCGTCCATGGCTTGTTGGAACTGTTTGAATGCGCGATCGAATGCGCTTTTGATCATTTCGGCATTATTTATTTCGTTGTCCAATTCTTTGCGTCGATCTGCTGTTGTTTCTGGTTTGGTTTTCTCTTTATTCAACTCTTTAGCTTTTGCTTCTTGTTCTGCTTTCAGTTGTTCCATGCGCTCACGATAGTCATCTGGAGTTTCATTGAGGGTTGGCAAAGTACTGAGTCTTGTAGGACCATCAATGATATTTCCAGGAGTCTGAGGTTGACCAGGACGGTAAACGCTGGGCGGCAAATCGCCCCATCTTCTTGCATCAGTTGCTGTATCCAGTTGTGCATCGGATAAAGTCAAATCTTTTCCATCGCCCCAGTGATTATCTACTTTGATTTGATTTCCATCCATACTAATATTGACTGAATGCAAACCGTGTCCAGCCATTCTCTCCCCTGGAAGATAAGGAGCGTTTACTCGAATTTCGGCAGTTTTCATTCCTGTTCGAGAACTGAAATCGGCAAATTTTGCTTTTAAATCTGCTGCATCATTGAAAATAGTAAATTGATCTCGCATTGCCGGAGGAATTTCGTTTATCATGCTCGAGTGAATGAAATTGACACCTTTTGGAAGGTCGAGCATTCGAGAAAGTTGAGCTTTAGCTACTAAAGTCATTTGTGGGCTATCGTCTACGAATTTAGTCAAATCGCCTTGGGCGTTAGCTTCAAACAAACCTTCACCAGTCTGGCTTCTTCTGCCACCGGTAAAGTCACCAGCGTTAGCTGCAAGATAAACGTACTTTTTACCATCAATCTTTCCTTGATTGTCAGCTGCCATCTGACCAAAAAGTGCATCAATAGCTTGACCGGCCATTCCTCTTATTTTATTGCCTTGAGCATCAGTCGGAGGAACTCTTGACTCATGGTCTGGTCTCAAGCTGGCGCTATGAACATCGACTCTTTGAGCGACCCCCGTTTCTGGATTAGTGACATAGGTAAATCCATTGTTGACTACACCTGCTAACTGCTCGGCTAATTTAGCAGGATCGTTACCCTGCATTACTAGTTTTTGCATAGAGTTTAAAGCGCAAGTGTTGTGAGCACCCTGGTTGACGAACGCTTCAGGGTTAGACATCCGCATCAGGAAATCTTTGACTAAATTCTGGCGGTCAGTTTGGCTCATTCTTTCAAGAGCTTTGTCGCCGGCTCCAGCTTTGCTAGGATCAAGAATTGCGTCTAAGGCCTGCGTCATTCGAGCCAGTTGCTCTTCTGGTGTACCGTTCAGCTTGTCGCCTTTTTCGCTGAGCCTTTTTAGAATGTCTTGCTGATACTTGAGCGCTTGCTCGTCAGACATTCCTGGTTGGCTTCTTTTGAAGACTTCAAGTTGTTTTTTGGGATCTAAATATTCCGGATTAGTAGCTGGAGTGGATTTGTCACCCTTTAACAGTCGCTCCATTACAGAATCTTTCTTAGGATCCTCGCTTGCGACCCGGTTTTTTGCATCGCCTATGACTGTATTTTGAGGCTCTCCTCCGCCTAAAGCTTCCTTGCGATATATCGAAGAATCAAGGCTTAGAGTCGAGGCGTCCGAGCGTACAGGAACAGTTTCAGGCTTGAAGGACGCAATAGTCGCGGGCGTATAAGTTTCGCCTACAGTTGCGACCGGTTGATCGGTCTGTTGAGCGACATTATTGTCGCCGCCACTATCTCCACCTGTATTTCCTGTAGCCACTGGAACCTACTGATCGAATGCTGGTAGTAAAAATAAAAACAGAAGAGCATTCGATAATAATATTATTCCCTTCTATTGTCAAGGGAGTGCAATTAGTCGGAAATTAATACAGGCTTGCCTTTTAAGCTTTTTTGATTAAGCCGTTGAGCGTAGAGACCAGGCAGTTGAGAAAAGTTTCTTCACTGGTTTTGGATTTGGTGAAATGGGTCGTCAGACCTAATGAGAGCTTTCTTTTTTCTTCGATCGATAAATCGGTTGCGGTGTAAACAATCAACGGAGTTTTGCTTGCCTTTTCATGTCGCAAGACAGTTACAACTTCAAAGCCGTCGGTGTGTGGAAGACCTAAATCCAGAATGATTAAGTCGGGTTCTTCGGCTCGTGCTTTTTCAATTGCCACCTCGCCGTCTATTGCTTCGAATACTTCAATGTTTGTTCCTAACGATAAAACATATTGTTTGATGATTTCGCGGGTCGAATCGTCGTCTTCTGCGATAAGCACACGTGCTGGTCCCTGTTTGCGTCCTTTGATTGCAAGTTCGATTGCGCTTAAAAGCTTGCTTTCTTCAAATGGCTTAGCAAGCCAGTCGATAAGCAGCGGGTTTCCATAATACTTGCGCTCTGAAGCTGATACCACCACTACTGGAGTGGTGCACGACTCATCTTCTAGCAATGCATTTCCATTGCCATCTGGTAATTGTATATCTAATACAATGACCGAAAATTTGTCGCTAGCAAGAGAATTTCTTGCATCGGCTAATGTGGAGACGCGATGGACAGCTAAATCGTGATTGGTTAACGTTTCACTGATAACCATGGCTACACTGTCGTCGTCTTCTACAAGTAAGACTTTGTTTGTGTTGGCAGTTTTGATTTGTTCTTGAGAATATTTGTCTTCCAATTTTGCCAGCGGCACTTCAAACCAAAAAGTTGAGCCTTCACCCACTTCTGATTCGACCCCAATTCTGCCCTCGTGCTGTTCTACAATTGATTTGCTTATAGCAAGACCCAGTCCGGTGCCACCTTTTTCTTGCTGATCGTTTTGATCGAGCTGCTGAAACATCTGGAAAAGCTTTTTCATGTCACCGTCACTGATACCGCAGCCGTGGTCTTTGACCTCGATTCTGTAAACTGAGTCTGCTTTTCTTGCCTTGATAATTACTTCCCCTTGGGCGGGAGAAAATTTCACAGCATTCGATACAAGATTGGTTAGAACCTGGGTAATTCTGTCTTTGTCAGCAAAAATTATTCCATCTTCTTCAATTGTGTGTTCGAGTCGGACATTTGCATCTAAAGCAAATGACATCAATGTATTTTTAGTATTTTCGATAATTTTGGAAGCGCGCAACTCTTCGAGTTTTAACTCAAGTTTGCCAGCCTCAATTTTTTTTATATCTAAAATGTCGTTGATCAGTCGAACCAACCGTTCAGATTCCAGTCTGCCCATATTCACAAGTCGCATTGCTTTTGGCGACAGTTCACCAGCTTTGCCACCTTCAAGCAGACCAAGGGCTCCTCTTATGCTTGTAAGAGGAGTTCTTAGCTCGTGAGAAACGGTAGAGTAGAACTCACTTACTCTTTTTTCGGCTTCTTTTTTATCTGATATGTCTCTTCCTTCTGGAATCAATAAAACTATTTTGCCTTCGTCGTCAAAAATTGGTTTCAAAGAAAAATCTACATGTAAAAGAGCTCCGCTTGGGTCTGGATGAGTCGATTCAAAGCGCACAAATTTTCCGCTTGCCGCCTCGTTTATACTTCGTTTCACTTTTTCTTGTAGCTCGGCTGAATGCGACCACCAGGGAGTTTGCCAGAAATATTTTCCTATAACTGCAGACTTGTCTTGTTTTATAAAATCGAGTGCAGTCTTATTGGCTTCAAGTATTATGCCGGCGGGAGATAACAGTCCGATGAATTCAAAAGTCTCATCAAATATTGCCTTGAATTTACGTTCGCTCGTATGCAGTGCTTGCTCTACTTTAATTCGCTCCAGATATTGACTGATCTGCAATGCCACTATATTTAGTGTGTGCACTATGTCTGGTTCAAGTTTGGTGACTTGGCGGGTAGTAAAAAATTCCATTACACCAAGTATTTCGTCTGTTAGTATCAGAGGAAAAGCAACTCCTCCATGTAATCCGCACGTTTTTGCAAATGCAGCACGCGGAAAATTGTTGTCCTTTGTCACATCTAAGACTAAAGTAGCCAAACGACTTTGCCAGACTCTGCCTGGCAGTCCTTTGCCGGATTCGAAACGAAGCTCTTTTGATGCCTTTTCAAAATCTGCAAATTTTTCTGATTGGCTCCACCCATGTTTTAAAATCAGCTCTCCTTTTTCTTTGTCGGGAATCCAAATCTGTCCTAACTGAAAATTGAGTTTGCATGCAACTTCTTTTAATGCCATGGTTAAGACTGTATCTGGACTACCCGAACTGGCAAGCGAATGATTAACAGAATACAAAATATTTTGGAACTCTTCTTCTCGATCTTGACGGCGCATAAGGTAAGCAACGATGTAACCGATTAGAATAAAGCCACCAAGAGCGATACCGCCATAGAGCAGAAGTCTTTGATTCATTTCATTAACTGCAGCCTTTAGAGCTGCGAGCCTTTGAGAAAGAAGCTTTTCTTCTTCTATTTTCATTTCGTTTACTATTTTGCGCAATTGCATCATGTAGAAACGATCGTTGCTATTTTTCAGCTCGTCTAAAGTGGCTTTTTCAGGCTTTGTATCGAGATTGATCATTCGATGCAAACTATTAAATTTAGAATCAAGCACCGGCTTTAACTTTTTCAATCTTTCAAATTGAACAGGATTGTCGTGAGTTAAATAAATTGCGCGGTTGTAAGCAAGTCGAGATTGCCTTGCTCTTCCTTTGAAGTTGTCGAGATAAGATTTGTCCTGCGTAAGTAAAAGCCCGTACGCAGCGCTCTCGGCATCATTAGGTGCAGCTAAGAGCGCGTCTAATTGCTGCATTGCTTCATAAGTATGAAGAACCCATTGGCGCGCCTCATACATTTTGTTGGCGTGATTATAAATAGATACGCCTACAAAAATCATCAAACAGAAAAGACAACAAATTCCGATTATCACGACAGTATTTATCCTGTCGCGCGTTTTACGCATGGAGAACGGGTTTATACTTTGATCAATTGATTTCATCGCAAACCAAAACCACTTTAATCAATATCTTCTATCGTACATAGAAAATTGATTTAGCGTCTTGAAAAACGAATAACTCTTTTTTCGTGATCAATTACAAAATGTCTATCGCCAAAGAAATCTTGACCAATTACAGAATAGCCTCCGTAAACCGTGGCTGGTACATTGGTCCATTTCATCGGGCCCAACTCTACGCTATCTACCACGCAAGCAACGCTTTCCATGGACTTACCACCCATTCCGTGCAGAGTGGTACTCATAAACTCTTTGTTTTGGAAAATGCCTTGCTGTTTTGCTTGTGTGTAGCCAATCAAAAAGCCATGTGCACCAGTGTCAAAATTGGTTTCTAGATTTTTTCCTTCAACTTTAAGGATAATAATCATAGATCCGTTAACATACCTGTACGGTATTTCAGCTGCGTCCTGAGCCATCAGTCTTTGTGTTTTTGCTGCGTTTTTCGATACGAAAATCGAATTTTTGCTGTTATCGAATCGATAGCTCAATCCGCGCAAGAATGACTGACCAAGGCAGATGAAATCTTCATTGTCGATCACACAAACATGCATTTTTCTTTTAGTTTTCCCTACAGAAATTTCAAAAGGCATAATCCAGTAATACACTTGTCCTCCCGCACCATAAGAAAACCGAGTGGGTTTTTCTTTCGGTACTGGTATGTTTAACAAATGAAGGTATTTTTTGCCGACAACAGTCCTGTGAGCTCCAGTGTCTATAAGCATACTAAAAGGTCTGCCGTTTAAAAGACCATTGACCATTGGCTTTCCATTAGGGTCTTTATAAAAATGTACATGGTCTTCTTCAGGTAAAACGTCTGAAGGATCTGGCGGATCTTCGGGTTTTGTCAAAAGGTCATCTAGAGACGGTGCGCTCAATGTTGCTGCTACACTGACAGGTTTTTCGTATTTGACACTAGATGGTGATTTTCTTCTGTTTGTGGAAACACCAATTTGTACAGGTTGAGCAGGATTCGTTTTTGGATTTACGTAACTAAGAGTTGCACTTGGATTTGCAGGTTTTAAGTCTGGTCGTTTAACTCGTTCTTCTTCAATGCGTCTTTGAACCCATTTCCAGGTGCGCGGAAAGTGTTCTGCTACATTTTCAATTTCTTCTCCTGCAAAATATTGCAAAAGCGCACATGCCACCACTTCGCCCACGCCTTTGTAGTCAGGCTGTAAGTAATAAGTCAGCTTATGTTTTTGTTCTTCACGCAAAAGACCTTTGTCATAATTGTATTCAGCTCGAAGACGTTTATCTTCAGCAATTTTCAAACAAAAATCTACCGCATGTGAAATTTGATAATACGCTTCTCGTCTTAGCCAGTCCTGGCCCATTGGCTGTCCTAAATCTTTGCTGCCAATTTTGGTTGGTCGTTCAAAAAAATAAATTTCAGTATCGTAAGTGCGAGCGCATTCTTGTGACATGGTCATATGTTCAGCACCGGGTTTCGAGCCGGTCAGCGCATCTGGCCATTTGTCTGACATGTTAGGACCGATGTAAATGTTGACACCGTTTTTATCGAGCATGTCATAGACATATTTTGGTAGGTGCGACACCACAGAACGAATGGTTCCAACTGAATCGGGTGAAACTGGAGGATGACCTTGGATTGTTGGTGGCAATATGAAAATCCTATTTACCAGGCTGAGTTTTTTTGTGTTTCCCGCGGTGGCAACATTTTCCATGTCTCTAAAAGTGTTATGTGGATCTAGGCGCTTAATGCATGGCAAAGCCACTTGCTCGGCAGGCAGCCCTTTGAAGATTTTAACGATGTCATGGTATTTCTTGAGTGCTTTGGTTTTTTCGCCTGACGCAGCATATGAGTGTGCCAGATACAAATAGACCTCAGCAGATCCGTTGCCGCTTTCAAGAGATTCATTGAAGTTTTTGGCAGCGGCACGATAGTTGCGGGCTTTGTAGGCTTTTAGACCCTCTTGATATTGGGTCTCGCCGCCCGCAAATACTGGATTGGTCAAGGATGCAAGCAAAATCAAGAATAACGAGTAA
>CAZFKB010000087.1:0-13990 GCA_964519785.1 uncultured Candidatus Obscuribacterales bacterium
CCGAGTTACTTTCCATGGCCATCGGGAAAAACGCCGCAAAGGAATTGCCTTTCGCATATCCCTTCGCTTGGAACCCGTTCGGATCTCCGCACGAAGGCTGGATCCGGGTGTCGAATTTTTTACACACGCTGCTGAAGAAGAAAAATTTCTTCTCTGGCTTTTCGAAAATCAAAACACCATCAAAGATGGTGGCGCAGTATATGAAGGCGAGCGAGTGACTATGAAGTCACTCGCCGTTCGCTATGAGACATGTTGTTCTATTATCTTTATGACAATGCGCAAAAAGACTCCGATGTTTCTTAAGGACTCATCTCGTGCTCGCAAAAGCCAGATTACAGCTTCTATTGTGAGTTACATTTTTGGATGGTGGGGAATTCCGTTTGGATTGATTTTCACTCCAGTAGTGGTAATGAACAATATTAGAAATGCCGGAGCGATTCCGGTAGAAGAACTGTTTAAGCAGTTCGCCGACACAAACTACAAACCACCAGGCGAAAACTTTTTTGTCAAACTCGGTTTTTACGCTCTATCCTACGTTGGTGCTTTTGCTAGTCTTTTTGCGCTTACCTCAGTTGCATCAATGTTTAAATAAAATGCTAATACCAAAATATTTTGCTAATACCTTTATCGCACTCACACTCCTATCTAGTTTGTCTATGCCGCTTGGAGCAAATGCGGCTTCGACTTTATTATTCGATGGTCGCGCTGATAACAAAATTAGAAATATAAGTGATGCTGAATCTAAATCGGTAGAAGCAGCTATTTCACCTGCTGCCAGTCGCAAATGGAAAGACTCATGCGATTCAGCCTTTGAAATCAAAAGTGTATGCGATGGTGCATTTACCAAACCTGGTATCAAACAAAGTGCCTTTCTCTATTCATGGTGCGAAACAGGTCACGCCCTTGGAATGGGAGGCATAGCCATCATGGAAAAGGGGAAACTGGTTTGGCACGTAGCATACGACGCCGGTGGCGAATATGATATCGCGCGTCTGCCAGATCTAGACGGCGACAAGAAAGACGACATTGCAATTATTGGGGGTAGCACTAATCAAGGCTATACGATTTCCAGTATTGCTCTGATTGGAATCAATGGAGGCGCCGTTAAAAAATTCGGTCGCTTCGAAGTTTATAATGACGATTCGGGTGCAGTAGAAAAAAATTCGCACACTTATGCATGGGCATTAAGCGCGGATATTCCCTCCAAATCACCGGTTTTTTCGAAACAAAAATTCAAGCAAAAAGGCAAGAATTGGACGATTTCCGGCAAAGCAGTCAAAAGCTCACCAGAAAAAGACGAAGTAGAATATTTAGTTATGCCCCTTAAATAATCAGCAAATTTTCGCTTTAATTAGCTCGGCTACTTTTCGTCCAGACATCATGGCACCATTAATAGAGCCATTCTCTACATAATCTCCGCAGAAAAAAGTGTGGTCATCTATCATGTAAGACCTATCTACTTTTGCTTTGGCTTCTGGCGTTTGATCGGGCAATGAATATTTTACTCGATATGTGCGTAAGTGCTTCCAGGTTGCGACCTGATCACCAAACCAAGTAGACATCTGCTTTCGCACCGCTATTTCCAACTCGTCATCACCCATGTCGGGATCGCCAGTTATGACAGCATTCATGAGCGCTTTACCCGGAGGCGCATAGGTGGAAGCTACATTACTTGGCACCACAAAATTGTTTACCGGACCAGACCCCTCGCCATCAAGTACTAGAATTGGGTCTTCAAATGGTGCTTCTTTGGCGCTAAAGTACATACAAGTCTGACTTCTTGAATTGACTTTTGCTTCTTTACCAAGAAGATGCTTGCACATGGGCTCTTCGGTAGCAATTACTACTGCTTTTCCCGTGAGCGTTTCTCCAGTGGAAAGCTTGACCGAGCCATTATCCACATGAGTTACCTTATGAAGAAAACAAATACTTTCGCTTGGCAAATGTTGTGCAATCTGTGTTGGGATTGACTGCATTCCCATTGAAGGGAGCGTGTTATCGCCTTTTGCAAGCATTTTGAATACAAACTCAAACATAGTACTTGAAGTTTGTAACTCAGGCTCCAGATAAATTCCCGAAAAGAATGGTTTAAAGAACTTCTGAGTAATGTTTGATGAGAAGCCAATTTCTGCAAGTCGAGAAAGAGTCGTTGTTTCTTCACGCAGAGTATCGGGCAAGGTCGCCACACTGGATCGCCCCGAGCTGATGACAGATTCTTGCAAACTGGCCATTTTTAATTTATCGCCAAAACTTCCTATTGGGTTAAAAATTCCGGCAGCTGCATCAATCGGCCGTCTGAAAGGGTCAGCCACTTTATGCATCGAACCATTCGACCAAATAAGAGCACCAGGATAAAAAGGTTGGAGCTCTAGACTGTCATAGTCGAGGATTTCTTTGGCCTCAGGATATGCTGACAAAAATATTTGAAAACCGCGATCCAACAAAAATCCGTTGACCATGTCAGTACGGACTCTTCCGCCCACGGCATCGGAGCCTTCGAGCAATACAAACGGTATTCTCATTTTCTGCAAATAAAATGCGCAGGTTAGTCCCGCTAAACCGCCACCTATAATGATTACCTTGTCTTTTAAATCCATAAAATTCGCCATATATGAGACTTCTACTTTGATTTTAGGCCCAGGACGTGAACGATACGTGAACGGTCATCTTCAAGTCATTTGACCCTGCGAAACTGCCTTTATGGAAATTTCCTCCGATTGCCCAATTTTGGATCTAGTCGACCACATCGCCATACAAGTGGACGATATCGGTCAATCTGTAGATTGGTACAAAAAAACCTTCAAATGCGTTGTGGAATATCAAGACGATACCTGGGCAATGCTCAATTTTTCCAATATTAAAATTGCCCTGGTCATCTCAGCCCAGCACCCTCCACACATTGGCATTATTCGCGATGACGCAAGTAATTTTGGCAAATTAAAAACTCACCGCGACGGAACAGAATCTTGCTATTTAAGTGACCCTTCTAAAAACATCTTAGAAGTGCTGAAGCCGCTATAGGGCAAACCCCATTTTAATTTTGTTTCGAGCATTTAAAATGAAAGAATGAAAAATCTCGTTTTGAGCGCCATGCTCACCTTTTTCATTGTCGGTTCAACACAGAGCGTATTTGCTCGTGATGCAGATCTTTTGGAAGCGCAGAAAGCAGAGCTAGACAAAATTGCTTTTCGATTGATCGAATACGAAAGCCGATTTCCCCGAAAAATCTGCGGGACGGGTTATCACGGACCCACAGAAGAAGAGCGCAAGTCTACGCAAGAAATACTTGAATTCAAAGCTGAATCCAAACAAGTTTTGAAAAAAATGGGACCGCAAGCCATCCCTTTGCTAATTGAGGGGTTGCAAGGCAATTTCAGAATTTTAGACGAGACCATTATCGACACATTAAGCGAAATGGGGGCACCAGTTTTTAGCGAAATAGAAAAATGTCTCAATGACGGACGGATTTCGGACTGTCGAAATACTGGAAGCGACTTTCCAGTATTTTTCGAAATTTTGAAGAAATCAAAAACAGACTATACAAATTTGATTTCGAATACGCTAAAGAGCAAAAATCCAAACTGTCGGCTATTTGCACTGAAAGCAATGAGCAAGCTTCAAAAACCTATTTCGGCTCTAAATGTTCTAGTCGAAAAGTCTGCCTCTGATCCAAACGAAAATATTCGCAGAGCAGCAATCGAACTACTTGCTATCGATGCTAACGATAACAAATCGCATTTCGATATAGTCTTAGAGGCGCTCCAAAACGATGAAACATCACTCGTACGCTCGAACGCAATAAACGCAATCTGTTTGCAATCAAACAAGCTCAGCAAAGAAAATAAAAGCAAGCTTGATGCGGTTCTTCTTAAGGTTATGAAGACTGACAATATGAAGCTGGTCCGCGATTATGCTTCGTACCAATTTAACCCCAACGAAAGAAAACGAATCAATGACGAATTTCCTGCACCTACATTCAGTCTTTCCACAAAAGATTCTATTTATAGTCGTGCTTTGCCAAAACCGATTCAGTTAGACAAAAATCGAGAAGCCGCTCTTGATGCAAGCGTTGCATCTATTCTGGAGCAAGTTATACACGAAAGTGCGAACATTCGATCTGGAAACAAATCTCAAAGATATTCATCGCAAAATTACAGAGCGCAATCAGCCTACAATTTTTATAAATATGAACGCTTTATTCGCACTAAAGAAATGGAATTGCGAAGTCTTGGTGCAGATGGACTAAAGGCACTGATCAAGCATTCTCAGCAAGGAAATGTGGATGTTTCAACAGCCTGTACGAATACCATTCTCTGGTTCGGTTACGACTCACTTCCTTATTTTGTAAATGCTCTTGAAGGAAACGAAAGCTCACAATCACTTTCTTATGTTATTTGCGGACTAGGGGCAAGGTCAAATGCTGTATTTGAGCAAGTCTTAAGCGAAAGCAGTGACAACGCTAAAGTGAATGCGCTTGAGATTTTGAGTTATGAATTGCCCAGATTGAATCATCACAAATCAATTCCTCATCCAATTGAAGTAACGCCAAAATTGATTAGACTAATCGAAAAGTGCATGAATAGCCCAAATAACAAGACACAAGAATTAGCAAAAACAGTTAGAGAGCAAATAGATTATTCGAATTGGGTTTTACTTGTAGGCCACCATACTTAATACTATCCCGCCGATTTTTCGATTTTTAGCTGAACTTGGGGTAATTCCTTATTTAGTTCTACTGTAAAAGTCGTTCCTTTATTTACTCGACTGGAACAAAGTATTCGCCCATCGTGAGCCTCAATAATCTGCCTGCAAAGATAAAGACCCAACCCACTTCCAAGCGAGTAAGTCTTTCCTGCTCTTCCTTGCCAGAATTTGTGGAAGAGATTCAATTGCTCTTCCTCAGGAATTCCAGCTCCCTGGTCGGTAATATTTAAGATCAGCTTATTGGAATGTTCGTTCAATTCTACTTTTATAGTAGTAAACTCTGGTGAAAACTTAAGAGCATTATCCAACAAATTAGTCACTACCCTCCGTAGAGGACCCTGTTCACCTATTGTGTACAAATTGGGTTTGATTGATAAATTGAACTGAACGTTTTTTGCCATTGCAGCTGGCTCCAGCATTTCAACTGCACTTCCAACCAGAGCAGCATAGTCGACTAACTCACGCTCTGAATAACTGGTTTGACGTTCGAATCGAAAAACACTAAGCAAATCATTGATAATTTGCAAAACCTCAGTATGACTTGCAAGCATTTTCTGAAAAAGCTCTGGTTGCTTTGCTGAATCTACTTTGCCTTCTACTATCAAACCAAGAATTCGATGACATCCAATAATTGGATTTTTCAAATCGTGTGTAAGAGCAGCCACAAAATCTTCTCTCTGCTCATGCAACTGTATTTGTTGTTCCATTATTCTGGCGGCTTTTGAATCTGAGATATCTCTGGCTATATAAGAGATTCCGACAATCTCGCCGCGACTCTTGACCGGGGAAACACTTACAGAAACAACAGTCTCTTTGTCTTCATTTTTGAGCGTAGTCTCGTAGTGGTCTATATCTGCGCCCTTCAAAGCAATGTTCAACATCGATTCAAAATCTTCGTGCTGAAAATGATTTTCAAGCTGTTTAATGTTATTGCCTAACATCTGGGAGGCGCTCAAGCCGAAAATTCTCTCAGCGCCTTTGTTCCAAGTCAAAATAGTGCCATCAGGCTTTATACCAAGAATGCAATCCTGGCACGACTCAATAATAGACGCTAAAAAGCGCTCTGAATCCATCTATTAAACTCATGATTAGAAACGATTGGGCAAACAATGGCACGTAAACTGTCGAACGGCGCTACATGATTTCATCGTAGCAGATAAGCCAAAAGGTCGATAGTCCTCGAATCACAATAAAATCAGAACCTTCTAGACTTCGATACCACATACAGTGGCTATGAATTCAAATTGAATCTATAGCCCATATTGCGAATATTCTCTAATTTCGACTCTTCTGTTTCATCTTCAATAGCGCGACGAAGCAGTTTTATGTGAGTCCTGAGCGTCTCGTACGACGCGGAACTATCGTCTGGCCATACTCTATCTAGAATTGTCTGCGGCTCGAAAATTTGATTTGGATGTCGCATGAAAAACTCTAATAACGAATAGACTTTAGGTCTTACTCTAAGCGTTTCACCGTCTTTTTTGATAAGACAAAGGGCTGGGTCGAGTTCGAGCGAACCGGCTATTAGCACTGTATGTGACAGTGAATGAGGACGTCTTAAAAGAGCACGAACACGAGCAAGTAATTCTCGAGCATCGAAAGGCTTGGTCAAATAATCGTCGGCACCTGTATCTAATCCGGCTTCTATCTCATCAATAGAGGATTTCGCGGTGAGCAAAAGTACAGGAGTTTTGCCATGCATGTCCGATCTGAAGCATCTCAGTACATCGATACCAGTCATCTCGGGCATCATCCAGTCCATTACGACAAGATCGTACTGATAAACACGCAAGTGCTCCAGGGCTTGTCTTCCACTGCGCACACATTGTGCTACATGACCTTTAGATTCAAGCGTGGCACGCAGCATGTCTAATATGTAGCGTTCGTCATCTACAAGAAGAATTTTCGCCATGGTCACACACGATTCACAAACGGACGCAATGATAAATTCAGGCGATTATTATATCAAGGCGGTAGGACATGAATGGCAAAACGATTGTTATTTTTGGAGGCTATGGAACCATAGGTTGCGAACTGGCGAAAAGACTTGCTGCAAAAGGGTTTTCCCTGATTCTATGTGCACGCAACGAATACAAATTGAGTCTAGTTGCTGATAGTTTAGATGCAAGCTACTGTTGTGTCGATGCTTCAGACCCAGAGCAGGTTTTAGCCTGTTTCGAAGGGGTTCGCGAGCGTTTCAACAAAATTGATGGTGTTGCTTTTTGTGTAGGTTCAGCACTTCGAAACGCTTCTCGCTTAGCTATTAAGCGAACGCTGAACTGTATCAGACATTCTGCAAATGCCATGGAAGACAATGGTGGTCTCATTACATTTAGTATGTGCGAATCACCAGACGAAGACATGAAAATGTTGATTCAAAGCGCTACAACGTTATACGAAAAACGCAAAATAATAGTAAAAGCAATTGCTCCAGGTCCCGCGCACGAAGTGATAGATCAAATGGAAGATTTCTTGCTAAACGGTTCGAAATCTACTTCTACACACTCACCTTGTCCGGATCAAGGCTTTAAGACTTCATTTTGTGAGAATTAGCTTTGGTCTCGAAATTGACTTGAGTGCCAAAATAATATCCTAGAGAAACAGCAAACAAGATCGACAGAATGATCATGAATCCGGCATCTGACTTTTTTACTTTTAAAAATTCAGAGTCTTTCATTTTTCTTTGTCCTTCATGCTACTTTGAGCTGAAACACCATACAGCTTAACCAAGATGTTGACTGCCTCCGCGCGCGTCATCCGCTTTTGCGGATGCAAATAACGCTTTGGATCCTCGTTATTGTTAGGCGCACAATCAAAAGCCTGGTCAACTACACCTGTCTGCTGAGCAATGGCGACCCATTTACGTGCCCAATCATCGATTTCTCCCTCATCGCGATAAGCGGCAGGACAAATACTCGACGTCTTGGAGTCGTAACGCAAATAGTCTTTGATATCAGTCTCCGCTAGCTTTTCAGCACGACTGCGTTTACCAGAAAATGTACCGTACATAACTGCGAACTCTTCGCGAGTTATGAAATTGTCTGGTTTGAAGTCTTTCTCTGTTGAGCCTTTGCGCGGATACCCCTGGACCATTTGAGATGCAGTGGCGGTTTCTATATCGTCGAAATATTTGTTGTCTTTAGAAACGTCTGCATAACTTTGTGCTTCAGCAGGTGCTTTTGGAATTTGCTTAGTCCGCACCATCCAGCGAGTGAAATCTGCACGCGTAACCGGGTCGTTTGGATGAAAGAGATTATCTGCACTTACATCCAGAACTCCAGCATTTGCAGCGGCAATCAGACTTGGAACCAAACGTCTATCTGTTTTTTCTATGTCAGAAAATTTTTCTGCAGTAGTTGCAATTCCAGACGAAGTACCCGGCGCCGAACTCGTTGTATTGGTTGTAGAAGTAGTATTGCCTGTAATACTGGTCGAAATCTGCCCGGATGGACTTGCCGACTGACCTTTGGTGTGGTCTGCATCTCCAGTCTCTGTCCTTGTTACATGCGTTGCGGCAATGCCTTCTGGCTTGCCCGGATCAAGACGTATGGCACGAACATTTATTCCAGCAGCATAGCCACCAAAGAAACAAGTACCGATTAAAAGACCGGCATTTGCTAGCACTACTAATCGAGGAAAACTACTCATTTACAGTAGTCCAGTCCATTTTATCGTCGAAGTCGCCTTTGTCATTTGCCGTTCGCTCGTATTTCACAAGCGGCTGACCATCGGCGAATCCACCATCTGGAGTTCCTCGACCGCTATACAAACCAATATCGATGTATGCACCGGTCGCCCCGAACATTCCGTCGGGTAGACGTTTAGCCTCAAAGCGAATCTTATTGCGATCTTTTACTACATATTGTGTGACTTCCATCACTTTGTCTGTCGACATAGTCCCAACATTGTGACCATTCAAGTTGACCGTCACGTTGTATGGAGAGCGGTCTCCAACGCGCGATTTAATAAAGTATTGATGCTTGAGTCCACCACCCAAGAAACCGGCGGCGCCACCTTCAACTGGTACAAAAGTCTGCATATAGCCGTAGCCAAAGCCGGCTCCACCAGCTAATAGCGCAAGTACGGCAACTATCATAGGAAAGCTCGATCCACCCGATTTTTTGACTCCGGTCTTAAGATTAGGATTAGGGCTTGGAGCCCCGCCCGAAGCGGTCCCCCCTGTGCTGTCTGTCATCTTGTGCTATCCCGATTAAATGCTGTAAATAAGCGCCTATATTACCAGCTCTATGCACCCCAAAGCACTTTAAAACCAGTTGCAATGTGCCACTATTTGGAAATAACCACCATTTGTCCACCAGACAGAATCACGCCAAAAACCATCCAGATTATTGGAAGATAACTGATCAGTAGAGTAAACGTGCTCACCGCCCAGATGATCATTATTGCGCGATTTTGATTCTCCTTTTCACCTGACAATGCCTGCGCTCCTTTCAATAAAAAATAAATGGCTGCGAAATAGCAGATTGGAAAAAGGCACATAAAAAATTCGTTGCCCCATTTAATGGCTCGAACAAGCGGTGGCAAGTTCAAAAACGCTGAGCAGAGTGCGAAATTATCCAGAATTCGAGCATCAATTTTTCTCGTATACAAAAGTCCGAGAGCCATAATCGAGACCACAAGTGCAATCCAGAAAATTACATCCATCTATTTCTGATACGCCAGTATCATTGACTGCGTACCCGATTTTTCCAGATCTGCACCAGCCTTGATACCGTCGTCAAATTTAGTAAGCGATAAATCTACTCCAGGCAAAGACAAATTTTCAGACGCATTTTTGACCAGATTAAGGTCTTTAAGCATATGACCAAGTCTGAATCCAGGTGCCAGATCTCCCTTTGCTATACGTGGTCCTAGCGTACTCAAAGCCCACGAAGCTGCAGCTCCGGAGCCACAAATATCGACAATCATTTGCCGATCAATTTGCATTTCGTCAGCAAGAGCAAAGGCCTCACATACTCCAACAAGATTTACTGCACACAGAATTTGATTGCAAAGCTTTACTGCTTGTCCTGCACCATGCGGTCCGCATAGAGTTACAGCCTTACCAATGCACTGAAAATAGGGCAGAACTTTCTCATAAGCTTCTTTTTCGCCGCCGACCATTATTGTAAGTGTGCCTTCGCGCGCGCCAATATCACCGCCCGAAACAGGAGCATCGAGAAAACGCAGTCCTTTTGATGCCAAACTCGCAGCAATTCGCTTTGAACAAGCGGGACCAGTGGTTGCCATGTCGATAATTATGGCACCTTTCTTTGCATGCTCTGCAATTCCATCTGCACCCAAAATTATTTGATCCAGATCTTTTTCTTCAGACAAGCAGGTGAAAATAATATCTGCGTCGCTTACAGCATCTTTGATCGAACTGGCATTTGTACATCCAGCCTCAATTGCCATCCGCAAATTGGGGCTATTCTGGCTCCTGTTCCATACTTTGCATTCGTTGCCTTTTCTGGCGAGGTTGGCGGTCATGCCACCACCCATGATGCCGATTCCGATGTATGCGAGTTTATTCACTTTCTACCTATTCTTATCAATGTGATTTTGGCGCTTAACCAGAGCGCATTGTTTCCATTTCGCCGGGGTCGATGCGACGATTCAAAATTGGCTTGAGTTGCTTATATTCATCCGACTCTAGTTCGGGATCTTCTTTGATTATCGAAATGGCAGTGTTACGTGCAAGTTCTAGTATTTCAGTATCTTGAACGAGGTCTGCAAGTATCAAATCGGGCAGACCGCTCTGCCTGAATCCAAGAAATTCGCCAGGTCCTCTTATTTCGAGATCTTTTTCCGCCACCACAAAACCGTCGTTTGTTTTGGTCAAAATTTCTAGTCTGTCGCGCGTCTGCTGCGACTTTTGCTCTGAGACAAGAAAACAAAACGATTGCTCTGAGTTTCGTCCAACGCGACCACGCAATTGGTGCAACTGCGCTAGACCGAATCTGTCTGCGTTCTCGATTATCATTACAGTCGCATTGGGCACGTCGACACCGACTTCGACCACAGTAGTAGTTACTAAAATTTGAAACTCACCATTGCGAAAACGTTCCATTACATCATCTTTTTCTTGTGGCAACAATTTGCCGTGCATCAAGTCAAATGTAATTTTGGGCTTGCCTTTATGCGTGCCATCGAATTCTTGTTTCAATTTTTCGAATTCTTTAGTTGCAGCTTTAGCAGACAAAGTCTCAGACTCATCTATCAACGGAAACACTATATAGGCCTGCCTACCGCGCGCGATTTCACTTAAGACCACATCCCAGAATTCTTTTCTTTGAGACGGTCTGAAAAGTCTTGTATCGATTGGTTTTCTACCAGGCGGCAACTCATCGATCTCAGAAACATCGAGGTCGCCATGAATTGTCATTGCTAGAGTTCGCGGAATAGGGGTTGCAGTCATAGTTAAAAGTTCAGGACTCTTGCTCTTAACTTTCAGTCGCGCCCTTTGTTTCACTCCAAATCTATGCTGTTCGTCAATTACAATAAGTCCAAGATTCTGAAATTCAACTGCGTCTTCAAGCAATGCGTGCGTTCCAACTGCAATGTGAGCTTGTCCATTAAGCAAAGCTTGATGAATCTCGCGACGCTGCTTTGCACCTTGTTTTCCAATTACAAGTACTGTGTTCAAACCAAGCGGCGTGAGGAAATTTTGGAACTGTCTGTAGTGTTGCTCAGCCAAAATTTCAGTCGGCGCCATAACTGCAACTTGAAAGCCATTTTCGATTGCGACAAGACATGCAAGTATCGCTACGATTGTTTTTCCAGAGCCAACGTCTCCCTGCACCAATCGATGCATAGGCTTGTTATCAGCTAAATCTCGTGCGATTTCGCCAAATACTCGCTCTTGAGCCCCAGTCAAAGTGTAGGGCAGCGAAGCACGCAAGCGACTGATCATGCCTTCGGGTTTTTCGGTATAGGTTAGCTCGAGTGCGTTTTGCTGGAGCGAATATTTATAACGCCTATGCGCCATCTGCAATTGAATAGTAAATAACTCATCAAAAACAAGGCGCTCTCTTGCTTCGTCTTTTGATTGCTCGTCATCAGGAAAATGAATTCCTTTATAAGCTTCGCGCAGAGTCACCATATTTAGTGGCTCGAGGACTGCGGGCGGTAAAAAGTCTTTTACTAAACTGCCGTATTTTTCAAGAGCGTTATAAACGATACTGCGAAAATGTCTGAGCGAAAGTCCTTCGGTCAAAGGATAAACAGGAACCAGCCTGCCAGCGTGCAAGCTCAATTGCGCTTCTTCGTCGCTTGCCCCCAAATCGCCACCGGCAAAGCCTAAAATTTCTATTTCTGCATTTTTCAATTGCAGTTTGCCTGCAAAGCTGTCGCGCTCGACGACTCCAGAAGCGAGTACTTGTGCGCCCTTGGGAAACTGGTCTTTGTATCTGTCGAGCAAAAACTTGTTTGACTTACCACCGATAAATCTCGTGATTGCAATGCTTCCCGTTCCGTCTGAGACAAGTACTGTCAAAATAGAAACGTTTCTTTTTTTAGATTGATATGCACTGACCGAACGAATCATTCCGATGATGCTTGCTTCCTGTCCATGTTCAAGTGACTTGATAGGAAGCCTGTTTTTAAAATCGAGGTGGCGTCGAGGATAGTGCTTTAGCAATTCGTCTACATTTGAGATTCCAAGCTTCGCCAGAATTTGGACCATTTTTGGACCGACACCCTTGACGAATTGCACCGAAATCTCTTTGAGCGAACTTGGATCGATAGGCTCTTTTATTTCGGCTATATTAGCCGTGGGTTGGGGCTTTCGCCCACTCGAACCGTCTGGTTTTAAAACCTTATCCGTTATCGGTTTAGGTTTTTCAGGGGCACTTGGTGCTTGACGATTTGTCTCGGTTGCACCTTTAGTCTTTAAAGATGTGTTTGGCGACTCAGCCTCAGAAACCTCAACCGTTATCGGTTCAGTTTTTGAACTCCCCTCTTCTTCAAGCGCAAAAAAATGCGGAGCCAAAAGTTCTTCAGCTCTTCTGACTACCGAAATTCGAGTGGACACATCTAGGTTAACGTAAGCTCTAAAAAGTCCGCGAATTGTTATCCAGGTAGATTCAAGCGGATAACGTTTTGACAAACGTGCTGCGGTTTGACGCATAAAAACTGAAAAGGTCGTACGCTTGCCTTGAAAGTCGGCGTAACGAGTCTTGCGCTCAAGCTCAATGGCTTTGCGTACTGCTCTTAAAAGGGCATCCTTATTGAGATTTTCTTGCACCAGTGGAGACACGCACTAGACTCGATATGGGGAAAGACTTGACCCTGTCCCAAATAGAGTAAATTATTCAGTCGTCAATTACCATACAAAAAGACGCTATTTCAGTCCAATAACCCGCATTTTATGTGCAAATGCATATGCAAGAAATAGAAGAGAAGCTAAGCCAAAGCCTGGCGAATTTTATTGCAAGCGGTTCAAAATGAGTTTGGAGATAGCTTTCAAAGTCGCAAACACGCCAAGTCCTTCAGAAGCCACAGCTTCGAATGATGGAACCTGACGAGTATTCATTTCGCGCTCCATACGCTCGATAGGCATTGCGTTGGCAAGGTCGCGTTTGTTGTACTGGAGCACCCAGGGAATGCTATCGAGAGTCAAACTGTACTCTGCAAGGTTTTCAACCATGTTTTGTAACGACTCAATATTGTCTTTTGAGCGCATCGCATCTGAATCGGCAACGAAGATGACTCCGTCGACGCCATTCAAAATCAGTTTACGGCTGGCGTTATATTCAACCTGACCGGGAACCGTATAAAGCGAAAATCTCGTCTTGAAACCTTGCACCGAACCTAAGTCCAGAGGCAAGAAGTCGAAGAAGAGAGTACGTTCAGTTTCTGTAGCCAAGCTGATTAATTCGCCGCGCGTTGTGGGCGCCAGCTGGCTGTGTATATACTTCAAGTTCGTGGTTTTGCCACCAAGACCGGTGCCATAGTAAACGATTTTGCAGTTAATTTCTCGCGCCGCGTAGTTAACGAGTGCCATTACTTATTTTGAGCTTCCCTAACCAACAAGCTACCCAGTGATACGGACGACAGGCTCACTTTTCAGGATGGCACCTTGACATCGCTAAGCCAGTGCTGTCATATGACATTGATACCACGATCACGAACACATTAGAAGCCTTGATAAATCAAGTCAATTAACATGACATCTTCTCTATTCCTAAAAAGGGGCTTAAAACCCCCTCGCGTGAACTTTTATGACTGAAAAAGCAATTTTCCAATAATATTTGAATATATTGACCGACCCGATGCATGACAGGTG
>CAZFKB010000088.1:0-8506 GCA_964519785.1 uncultured Candidatus Obscuribacterales bacterium
TTCTTGGTGGGTGCTTTTTCTTCTTCACCCCATACGGTCTGGACATTTTTAATGGCAGACATCATCTTTTCTACTTCTGAGGCATCAGGAGAAATGAAACTTACTCCTTCCATTATCCACTGAGCCATTTCAGGCTTGCGTAAATGATAGAAAACGTTTCTTCCCTGTCTGGTTTCAATTACAAGATGGTGACTTCTAAGTACTGCTAATTGCTGAGAAACTGCAGAGTGGGATATACCCATTATGTCTTTCAGGGTGCCTACAGTGAGGTCTTCTTTTTTCAGTTCTTCAATAATGCGAATTCGCACAGGGTGCGAGAGCACTCCGAAAAGCTTTGCCAGTTCTGCGCTCACGACGGCTCTAAAGGGCATAAATCGACCTCTTATTCTCTTGTGCAAATATTAGCATATCTAGATATACACGAATCCGTCAAGGACGAACTTTATAACCTGCAGGTTACAGCGCTGAATGCCGCTAAAGATTGAAGATATTCGACATGGACCTCGACTAATCGCATTTGCGCTTCTGCCGATGCTCGTTCGCGCTGATTCACTAAAAATAAAGTACTATCTCCCATGCCAAAGCGAATGCGTTCACCCTGCTCAACTTGCGAAGCTTTTTGCACCTCGAGTAAAGTTGCAGCCCAACGTTCGTAAGAAGTGTTCACTGCCGAAACGGTATCGTCTACTTCGGCTTGGATGCGCACTTTTTCGGCTTTTTCCTCAAGATTTAGTTTTTGTATTTTGAGTCGAGCAGCTTCTGCCAATCCTCTTGCCGTACGTTGTCTCAAGGGCATATTCACAACCATTCCGGCCCTAACTACTGGTCCGATTCCTTGAGGACCTGTGTCTGCACCTTGTAATAAATATGCGTCCATTGCTGGAAGAATCATATTTTGAGCGAGCTTTTTGTCAATCATAGCTTGCTCACGTTCGATAGATATTCTTTTCAATTCAGGACGAAGCGAAAGAGCTGATTTTCTACCTTCCATCCATTCGTTGTCTGTAAGAGTTCGTGGTTCAGGACGAAGCTTTGGCATGTACTGCTGTGCAGGAACTATTTTTGGTGACCCGTTTTCGTCCCATAAAAAGACAGACAAAGTAAGAGATGCTTTTTGTAATTCGCGCTCAGTCTTGACTAAAGCCGCAAGCCGTCTTTGGATTTCTTGTTCTGATTCAGCGATGTCCAGTGCGGGAGCATCTCCTTTTTCAACTCTTTGTTTTATTTGGTCGACTCGTGCTTCAGCAATTTTTAGAAGGTTGCGAGCAATATCCACTCGCGCTTTTGCACCAACCCAATCCCAGTAAACAGCGGCTGCTTTCAAGAGAACTTCAAGTCTTGTGGCTCCAAAGATTTGGGCAGCAAGAGGTTCTCCTAGTTTCGCCTGATCTTCGGCTGCTTTCTTTTCGTTGATTCTGAGCCCTCTAAAAAGTGGTACAGAAACGCCGGCATAGTATTCGCCACTTTTACCCGAAGGAACAAAAGGAGTTTTGGTATCATTAGGATTCAATCTCATTCCAGTGAAAACTTTGATGCCAGATCGGGTAAGCATGTCAACACGCGATTCGTTGTGAATGGCGTTTTTCGCTTCTCCGGGAGTAAAAATGTCTTGTACACGCAGATATTCGTTCGTACTAGTAAAAACTGGATCGAAAGCACCTGACTTTTCTAGTCGCTTTGCTGTTGATATGCGACACTCTGTATCTGCACCTTGCAGTTTTGGATAATTGTCATTTACTAGCTTTAAGAAATATTCGAGTGAAAATGTGTCCGCTCCTTGCAGATCTTGTGCAATCTGACCTTTCATTTTAATTGAGTCTATCGTCTCTAACGCCAGACAATTTGGTGTTGCATATAGTGCACCGACAGTTAGAGCGAGAATTTGTAAAACTGGAGAAATACGCATTCATTTCTCCTATTTAGATTTTCTTTTGATGCTTGATTTTTCACTTTCACTAGATGAATTATGCAAACCAAGCTCTTCTGGTTTCACGGTTGGAGGAAAAGCGTTAAATTGTCTCCATAATTCAAATCCTAGACTGACGGTATCAAGCATAATCCATCCACTTACTTCAGCTCCTGGACGCAGAAATTTCGAGTCCGGCCAGGGCTCTTCTTTGCCCTTGGCGATAGCTTCTTTGTCTGGTTTTATAATGACGCGATAACAATTTTTTCCGTCTGAAATAGCGTCGATGACTGCTACTCTGCCACCAAAAGTGCCAACTGCAATCGATGGCCAGCCAGAAAATTGAAGTGCTGGCCATCCCGCAAATTGAAGTCTTACCGGTCTGCCAACACTTACTAGAGGAGCGTCGTTGTCGCTTACAGTAAGTTCGGCTGCAAGATCTTGAGTTTCAGGAGCTATTACAGCTAGTACCATTCCGGCATCAACTGTTTCGCCAGCGCCGACTTTGTTCAGTCTTACAATTCTGCCTGCACTTGGTGCATAAACATTTCTTTGCTCGACTCTTTGACAAAGATTTTGTAAATCTATGTCCATTTTGTATATATCGCTTGAAGTCGATTCAATTGTTTCTTGGGCACTAGCCATAGAGGCACTGATACTACTCATGGCGGCGTCAGTATCAGCTGCAACTTTATCTAAATCTAATACCGCTAAACGTTGGTCGCGTTTGGTGACCTCAAGCGATGCTTGTGCTCGCTCAAGTTCAGTCTGTGCTCTTTTGTGGTCCAGTTCTGAGAGTTCAAGATCTCTTTTTGAGCGCAAACCTTTTTCGAATAGATCTTTTATTCGGCTCAAATTAAGTTGGGTTGTAATAGTGTTTTGTTTAGCTGCTTCAACAGATTGCTCAGCTGCCCAGATTCTATCTTTTGCTTGATTCGCTCGCTCTCCTGCAGAAGGTACAGCCGCACATTGTGAGCGCTTTAAACTGCTTAGCTGTTTTTCCAAAGCTTTATATCTCAATTGCGCTGCAGCGCGACGAGCAAGCAAAGCAGTCTTTTGTTGAGCCAGCCTATCGCCTTGTTTAGGATCTAGATATTTGGGATCTATTTCGGTTAACTCTGCTATTAATTCGCCCTTTTTAACTGTCTGTCCATCTTGCACATGCCATCTTTTTAGTCGCGCTGGAATGAGTGCTTCAATGTTTTGTGGTCGTTCCATCGGACAAAAAATAATTATTTTGCCTGTTCCAGAGACGCTTTGTTGCCAGGGGACAAAGATGAGCATCAAGATTGTTGATACTAGCATTATGCACAGTAGGATCGAGCAAACCATATAGCCTTTTGCGCTCGCCACAGCTTTGAGCGAGTCATATTTGTGGTTGTCGAGTTCTGGCAAAAGTCCAGGTTCGCTTTGAGTAGTAGTTTCCATTTAGTTGCTCTCCACTCTTTCTTTACTGCGTCGCTCGACTCTTCTAATTTGACTGGCTAAATCCGGAAAGAGTAATGAGAATTCGCTTTCTGTTCTCCAGGCCAAATCGGCTGGACTTCCCGATTCGCTAATATGACCATTGCTCAATAGATAGACCTTATCTGAGCGTACTACAACTTCTGCGTCGTGTGAAATGTCGATTACCGTCCACAGATTTTGTGCAGAGAAAAGTGATTCGATTATTTTGAGTTTTGTTTTTTCATCAATTCCTGAAAAAGCTTCATCAAGAATCAAAAGCTTGGGACGCTCGGCAATAGCGCGAGCAATTAAAAGTCTTTGCACTTGTCCGCGAGAAAGATTTCGTCCGCCGCTTATGAGCAAAGTATTAATTCCATTTGGTAGATGCACAAGATCATCTGCAAACTGTGCAACCTCAAGAGCCCACCGAATATCTTGGTGAGAGACTCTTGGTCTTCCAAGTCCTACATTTTCTTCTATAGTTCCTTCGAAGATTTCATTTGCATCACCGACCAGTCCAACCTCTGCTCTGAGGCTCATCATGTCCAGATCTCTTGAGTCGAATCCATTTATTTCGACCGTTCCTGAATCTGCTTCTTGCAGTCCACAAATAAGCGAAGCCAAAGTCGTTTTGCCAGCTCCGCTTGCTCCCACTAGGCTGGCTTTTTCACCTGGAGCAATTGACACATTTAGTTGCGAAAGGATTTCTCTTGAATCATACGAAAAATGAAGATTGATACACTCGATATTTAGTCCGCCCTGATTCTCAGGTAATTGCAGTCCGCCTCTTTTTTCTACCGGCAGATCGCTTATGTGACCTACCTTGTCGAGGCCGGTCAGCAAATCGTAGAAGGTATCGCAATTGCGTATTATTTTCTCCAGGGCAGACAATACATTTAAAACAACGAGCTCAGATGCTACAAGTTGCCCTAGGGTAAGCTGTCGGTTGATTACAAGCCAGCCTCCAATGGCAAGGATGCCAGCGCTCGCTATGGCTTGAAAAAAATAAGTTCCAAAAGCCTGACGAAATAAAACAGAGAAATGTTCTCTTCGAGCTTTGAGATAATTCATAACCAGGTTATCTGAGCGTCGAGCAAGAAAAGCATTGATACCATTGGTCTTTAGACTTGTTTGGCACCTACCCATATCTTCGAGCCACTCAGCGACCCTATACTTAAGCACCGATTCGTGGATGCTTGATTTCAAACCACCAATACCAAGTATGGTGACTGCAAAAATTACAAACAAAATAATAATGAGGTCAAATGCAAGCAGAAATGGGCTATAGAAAGCCATCAATATGAGTCCGATGGCTACTTGCAATAAAGCAGCAGGGACTTCCAACAGTAGTTTGCCCCACGATTTTTGAATAGTCATCACATCAAAAAATCGGTTAATAAGCTCGGGCATATACTCAGTGTTAAGTGCAGAAGCTTTAATTGCTGGTATTCTTTCGCTCAACAATAAAGTGATTCGAGCAAAAATTCGTTGTTGCAAATTTTCTACCAGACAAAATTTGAGCAGGCGTAAAAAGGCGCTAAAAAGAAGACCGGTCAAAACAAGTAAAGAAAGCACTATCAGTGGTTGCAGAAAAATACCTGCTGCTATCGTGTTGACCAGTGACTGGGCTGCAAGCGGAACTGCAAGCGACACTAGCCCTGTTATGAGCGTGTAGACAACTAACACTACAAGGTCGCGCTTGTCGACAACCAGCATTTGCCATAGGCGTTCGAGCGGATTTATGTGAACAACTTGGCCGTGGTCGGCCATTGTGGAGGGCATCGAAAGGTTTCCTTTAACTGCACGATACTCAGTCTAACATGAATGTGTACAAATATGCAAGAGTTTGAATATTTGGATATATGAAAAAGTAGCGGTATTTCAGCACGGGGTCGTATTCTGGTTTGGCTTTGTACACATTTAAGTGACAGCGCTTTACTGCTGCTTTTCTGCGTGTTCTTTCACTGCGCCTGAAAGTTTCACGAATTTTGGAGTAAACCAGTACTTGCGCATTTCTTTGTAGGCATCATCATAATTCCAGCCTTCTTGTGTCACGCGCCAGATTCCAACCATGCAACCAGTGCGATCCGAGCCATGAGCACAGTGAAGAAGGACTTTTCCATTTGAAGGATCTTTTTCAGCTTTTTTGATTTCGCCAAGCACTGTGTCAACTTGCTCTTTGGTCGGGGCGGCGGAAGTCATAACCAACCTTATATATTTAAGTCCAAGCTCAGATGCTGCTTCTTTTTCGTCGAACTTTTGTTCCGAGGGGGCGCGCAGGTCTATTAATGTACTGAATCCCATTTCTTTGAGTTTTTTGAGTCCAGCCTTTGTTGGCTCGCCGCTTCGATAAAAATATGGATGCACTTCATGGAAATTAGGCAGGTCTTCGATTTTCTTTCGTACATGAGCATTTGCGGGCGTTAATTCTTTGGTCGAATTTTTTGCATGGCAGCTTTGTGGAGTTGAAATTGCAAGAGCCGAAAGGATGGATAGGGCGATTATTTTGTGTGTCATAGCTACCTCTGGAATTATTGGCCTTGCTTGATATTTTTTATCTCTTTCATAACGCCTTGAATCTGACTGTCGCCGCGCTCAGGGTGAAATGAAAAAGCAAGTGCTTCTGTGCGCTTATCTTTTTTCCATAAATCGAGCACTTTATTCCAGTGCTCACTTTCGATAAATTCTGGACGCTTATTTGTTTCGATGCATTTGATTACATGGTCCATATAGGCTGCAACTATGAGCGGGCTGTTTTTTGCCTGTCCTGCTTTTTCAATTGGAGAATCTGCAATTTCTTTCAACTGAACTGGATATGATGCTACCAAAAATTTTAAAACAGATGGTTTTATATTTAGTGGCGGTATGCTTTTTTCGTCTTTTAGTTTGCTGAAGTCCGCTTCTACAGTGCCATGTTTTACTGAGAACGCCTTTTTTGTTGCTGAGTCATTTTCGACTTTGGCTATTGCCTGCATCAACGAGCTATACGAAGTCAAACATGTTGCCACCGCTTTGGGATCGGAAGATACTCCCTGGTTGAATAAATCGATAGCCGATTTGTACAATGCTTGCGAACTTTTAACGTCTCCTTCAAATGCTTTGATTGTGGCAAGATTTGACATATTTACTGCTGTTCCTTTTGTTTGTTCAAATCCAGCAGCCTGTCTCATTTTTAAAGAAACTGTGGTGTAAATTTCTGCTTTTTCAAGGTCATTTCGCTCGGCAAAAATCATTCCAAGATTGTGATAAAAAGTGGACAAAGTTTCGAGGTCTTGCTTCATGGTGTTCAGTTGAAGGTCTATTGCCTTGCGATACAATTTTTCGGCTTCGTCTAATTGCCCAGTTTTAGCATAGATTCTACCGAGATTGTGATACAGAGTTGGTTCGTCTGGACAACTAATGGGAAAAATCTTGTCGTATCGCTTAATTGCTTCAGTAGCATATTTTGCCGCTTCGGTTTGTTTTTCCTGATGTCGCTTGAGGCGGCTGAGCATGTTTAAGCATGCCACGCTACCTGAGCTGTTAACGCCATATTTTTTTTCGCACAATGACAAAGCACGAATTAACAAAGGTTCGGCAGTATCGTAAGAACCTTTGTCGTAAAGGCAAAAGCCAAGGTCTCTTACGCTAGAAATGAGCATTTCATTGTCTTCGCCGAACGATTCAGCAAGAGACAGTGCTTGTCGCAAATAAGCTTCTTTTTCATCAAATTTCTTATCTTGTCCGGCTTTTATCGCTTTGGTAGATAGTTCATACCAGTCATCTTTACTGTCTGCAAAAGCAGGATTCGAGCAGAAAACCAAAATACCTAAAATACTTAGGCTAATGGCTAACTTATTTGATTTCATTCTTTAGCTCCTTGGCTGCGGCTTGTACAGTTTTGTCTGCAAAAATTTTAGAGTCTGAGGGTTTTATGTCTTTACTCGTTTTCCACCAGGGCAAATTATCAATCTCAAAATCTGGTTTCAAGCCTGTTTTTTCAATTGCAGAATCGTCTTTGCGCACTACTTCAGCGATTTTTACTGCTACAACATAACCAAAGTCGGTGTTAGTCAGGGCACGAATACTAGCGGACCCGGCAGATTTGGTTCCGAACAATTTGGCTTGGCGTTGCTCTTTTAAAACATTAGCCAATATTTCGCCACCACTTGCGGTATCGCCATTAATTAGCACAGCCATTGGCTTCAGAAAAAGTGCGGTACCTTCTTGTTTATGCGTGTTAGTTGTACCGTCCAGGGCTTTCAATTTTAGCAAGACTGGCTCTTTGCAAAAGACTGTTGCAACATCGAGCGATTCGGTAAGGTAACCACCACCGTTATCGCGCAAATCTAAAATCAAGCCGTTTATGTCGGGCATTGATAATAGAGCGAGCTTCATTTCGCTCGTGGAAAATTGCCTTGGAATCGCACTCAGGCGAATGTATCCGATCTTTCCTTGTCTGGCGTTTGTACAGATGCCATATTTTTGCTTGCCAGTAAAATCTTCAACATGTTGAGAATATGCAGAGCCGTGTGAATCGCCGGTTTTGCTGTACAAAATCGAGATTGCCTTTTTGACATCCTGGTCGTTTCTTAGTTCCAGAGGTGGCTTTTCGTATAGATTTTTCCATTCTTCGGTTTTAAGGAAGTCAGAAGTCGAAGACTTGTCAATGGCTTTCCAGATTCCTTGATAGACTTTAAGCGCCCCATATCTGGCGACTTGTTCTTGAGTAATAGGCAGTAAATTACCGCTCTGGACTATTTGTTCTTGTTCAGCGGCAAAGGCTGGCTCAAGCGCAAATAAAGTCAAAGCTGCAAAGGTGATCGCAAGTGGAATATTTTTCATGCCGATATTTTGGCATACAAAGTATTTTGATGCAGTCTATAAATCAGTCAATTCTTCAGGGGCGCCCCACCGCCACCAGACTGTGTTGTCATCATCGTAGATGGCAGGCATAAAGATTTGTTCCTTATTTCCGTCTGGATCTACTAAGAACCAATTCGTCATTTGTTCTTCAGTGACATGCTCAAAGCGATTTTCATTTTCTTCATCAATTAAGAGTCGAAACTCTTCGCGAAATGGCTCGAATGCCTGAGTCAGCTCGATACTGCCAATCAGCCATGGCCAATCATGACCTATGTCGCTAATTATTCCTATGAGCGTGTCGTAACGATA
>CAZFKB010000088.1:8606-13763 GCA_964519785.1 uncultured Candidatus Obscuribacterales bacterium
TAATATTTCCATTATCAGGTCCGAAAACGACTAGTATTCGATTCGAATGCGCTTAGAATAAGGGCATGAATCTCGAAAAACTAGATGCTAAAGTCTGCTTTGAAGCGCTCAAAACCCACGATAAAAGGTTTGATGGTCTTTTCTTTGTGGCGGTGAAGAGCACTAAAATTTATTGTCGAAATGTTTGTCGAGTCAAGCTTCCAAAAGTATCGAACTGTACGTTTTACACCCACGCTGCCCAGGCAGAAAAGGCTGGTTTCAGACCATGTCTTAGATGCAGACCCGAACTTGCACCGGGCTCATCGCAAGCAGACAGCGTAAGCAAACTTGCGGGTGCTATTTTAAATCGCATCGAAGAATTGGATGGTGAAATTTCTTCTTTCAGTTTGGAAGAATTGGCAAGCGAATTCAAAGTCAGTTCAAGACATCTAAGAAGAGTGGTAGAGTCTGAGTTTGGTGTGTCGCCAATTGAATTGTTGCAGACCAGACGTTTACTTTTAGCCAAGCGACTTTTAACTGATACCAAAATGAGTGTCACACAAATAGCCTTGGCTAGTGGTTTTAATAGTATCAGGCGATTTAACGCTTTATTTCAAGAGCGCTATCGATTAAAACCGACCGAATTGCGTAAACAAGGTCAAATTAAGGTGCAGGATCGACTCGAATGTTTTATGCGTTACCAGACTCCATATGATTATTTGTCTATTTTGGAATTTTTGAAGATGCGCTGTTTCAAAGGAGTTGAGCACGTGGATCTCGATTCTGCCATTTATAGAAGGACAGTAAAAATAAAAGAACATCAAGGCTGGATACAAGTTGAAAATCAGCCTGATGATGCGCTCCTTAAAGTAACTATGTCATCGTCTCTGGCACCAGTAATGCCAAAAGTTATCGCCAGGGTGAAAAGACTTTTTGATTTAAGCGCTTCTATAAAGGATATTGAAAATCGGCTTGGCAAACTGGTTAAGTCTAGAGGACTGAGAGTACCTGGCGCATTTGATGGATTCGAAATGGTTACTCGTATCATACTTGGACAACAAGTGAGTGTTGGCGCTGCCACCACTTTGTCTGGTCGTTTGACGAGTTCCTTTTCTGAGAAGTTTGAGACTCCCTTTGCAGAATTGACGCATCTTCCAGTGGATGCAAGCACTATATCTGGTGCAAGTTTGGATGACATTTGCAAGCTTGGTATCGTTAGTACGCGTGCATCTGTCATTAAGTTAATTGCACAAATGGTAGTCGAGCATAAACTGAATCTCGAACCATGCGCAGATATAGATCGCATACTCATTCAATTGAAAGATATAAAAGGTATAGGCGATTGGACCGCTCAAGTAATTGCAATGCGTGCGCTGGCATATCCTGATGCATTTCCAGCAGGAGACCTGGGTATCAAAAAGGCGCTTGGATTGACTAGTAGCAAAGAATTGGAAATAATTTCAAATGAGTGGAGACCATGGAGAGCTTATGCTTGCATGCATCTCTGGAGCGGATTGGAGGTAAAGAAATGATCTCGTATACTCGTTTTATCGCAACACCAATCGGCAAGGTTCTGCTCGAAAGCGATGGAAAAGCGCTTACAGGGCTTTATTTCCCGGCACAACTTGCACAAAGAAGCCGGTTTCATGCGCGTCCACAAATGAGTGTGCCTGAATCTTGTAAGGCTTTATTCGATCGGGCGCAATTGCAAATCGAAGAGTATTTCAGAGGCGAGCGGACTTCTTTTGACCTTTTGATTAACGCAAAAGGCACTGAGTTTCAAAAGAAAGTCTGGGGCGAATTGTCCAAGATACCTTTTGGTACCACTATTTCTTATAAGGAACTGGCAGTACGCACAGGTAATCCAAAGGCATCAAGAGCGGTTGGGATGGCAAACAGCAAAAATCCCATTTCGTTGGTAGTACCGTGTCACAGAGTAATTGGCGAAAAAGGTGCACTGACTGGCTACGCCGGTGGTCTGGCAAGCAAAGAGTTCTTGCTCAAGCTGGAAGGTGCTAAGAATAACTAGTACTATGTAGTGAGAGTTATTCATGGTCGAGCTAGTGGAATCCCGAAAATCAGCTCTTGGACCCTTCGATGTTTTTGCAAGCAGCAAATATACTCTTTATTTTGGCGGGCAGTTAATTTCGCAAACAGGAACCTGGATGCAACAGGTAGCGTTGTCCTGGTATGTTTATGACTTGACTCATTCGGCATTTTTACTTGCGGCAGTCGGAGTTGCGGCCCAAGTTCCGTCTTTGATGTTGATGCCTTTTGCTGGGGTGATGGCTGATTCGATGAATAGACATCGAATTGTTTTGATGACTCAAGTATTTGCCATGATCGAAGCTTTAATTCTAACTGCTCTTGTGATGACTGGAGTGGCTCAGTTGTGGCATTTGATGGCACTTGCCGTCTTCAGTGGCATTTTGATGGCGTTCGATATGCCTGTGCGATCTGCTTTTCTGGTCAATATCATCGATAAAAAAGAAGACCTGCCTAAAGCAATATCAATGAATTCAGCCTTATTTAATGTGACACGTTTGATAGGTCCTGCAATGGCTGGATTTATCATGGTTAAGCTGAATATCGGTATTTGTTTTTTGATTAATGCCCTTAGTTATATTGCCGTAATTGGCGCTCTTTTAATGATTAAAGGAAACTTTGATCCACCCAAGAAAGAGCGAGTTAAGAATGAAGGTCTGATCAAGCTTCGAGAAGGTTTTGAGTATACTCTCAAAACTGTTCCTGTAAGAGCGACAATCATGTTTATGGCTGCTTTTTGTATGGGTGGTTTTGTTTATATCACTCTTATGCCTGTACTGGTAAAAGAACTACATGGTGACCCTAGTACCCTTGGAATGTTAATGTCGATTTCAGCGATTGGTTCTTGTATTGGCGCTGTGAGTCTTGGTTTTAGAAAAAGTATTTTAGGTCTTGGAAAATGGATTGTGACAGCGTCATTTCTGTTTTCCCTTGCTCTGATTTCATTTTCGTTTTGTCGAAACTTAATCCAGTATGCACCACTAATGGTGATTCTTGGAGCTTCTATGATGTTTATGATGAGCGCCTGTAGCACTATTTTGCAGACCATTATAGAAGAAGAAAAGCGTGGTCGTGTCATGAGTTTATTTACCATGGCTTTTATGGGAACAGCGCCTATTGGTGGTCTTGTTGGAGGAGCGGCGGCGAATCATTTCGGATATCATGCAACCATTTTTGGTGCAGGGATTTATTGTCTTTTAGTTTCGCTAGTTTTTGGTTCTAAAATGCCTGAGCTCAAAAAGCAATCTAGACCACTATATGTTGAGAAAGGTTTGCTTCAAGCTGAAGAAGAAATTGATATTTTGACTTAGATCTCTAAAGCAAAAGTTTGCGTCTGACATAATTGCGCGTATGAGCGAACTGTGAGCCTATGGTCAACGCCGACCTGGTACGGGAGCCGAGTAAATATGCCACCACTTCGGCTTGCTCCTCTTCTGCGCTCGCTTCGGTATTTCTCGTGTAAATCCGTAAGAACTCTTTTGTTTCTGGTGAAATAGAATCTACATCCAGTCTGAGCAGTTCCATATATTCTCTTTCAGTGGCGTAATTCCCCTGGCAATTATTCAAAGCGTGACCTATTTCGTGCATTAAATTATTGATGATGTCTGACACCAGGCGCTTGGGACCTAATTTAGTATTGTCTGTAGTGGCATATTCATAGATATAAATATCCTGCTTGTAGGTTCTTCCATTTTCTTGCGATAATGGTAATTTGGTTTCCACTGTTTTTTGATTCTTTAAGGCCTCAGGAAATTTGTCTGTAGCGTTTGGGGCTATGTAAATGACCGTTCCGGCTTTGTCGAGCATTCTGTATATGTGGACTGGCAGCCGCATAATCACATGCTTAACCGTATTAACTGCGTCACTCGATACCGCTGGGTGGTCAAAGGCTGGAGGCACCACCACTATGCGTTCACGCAGGGGAAGATCTTTAAATGCGTCTTTATTTGCTTCGGGCGAGGTATAACCCTGTAGGTGACGCGAGAGTCTATGGGCAGACATTTTGGCCAGATTGGTCTCTGGAGCTAGTTCGATGACTTTTTTGTACTGTGTGATTGCTTTGTTTATATCTCCTTTTTGTTCCAGTAAGTTTGCAGAATGAAAAATGGCTTCAGCAGTTGTGTTGTCTTTGAGACTCAAGGCAGGAAGAGCTGAAGCGGCAAAGAAAATCGACGTTGCCAGTGAAAGTAAAAATGAGAATTTTGGATTTTTCATGAGATTAAAATCGAGCTTTAATTCTATCCTTATTTTATTGCTTCTTGCTTCCAATCTTTTTTGTTTCTGTTTACCTTCTTGGGCGGATGACCCATTAAAAGCAGTATACGCCAATCTAGATCATCTCAAAGCCTATGCTCAAGGGTTTGCTTTGATGCAAAAGGGCAATTTGGAAGAAGCCGAGCCTTTGATGCGCCGTATCCTTCAGTTTAGACCCGAAAACCCAGCTGCTTTGCAAAATTATGGCTTTTTGCTTTTGAGACTTGGGAAATTCGAAGACAGCGTCAAAATGTTAAAACGAGCATTAGAATTAGATCCAGGTCAAGTACCAGCTTGGGGTAACCTTGGGGGTGCATACGCTTCTCTTGGTCAATTGGACGAGGCAATTGTGGCTTACAAAAAGTATATAGAGCTGTCTAAAAACGATCCTCAAATTGAAACTTACAAGAGCATGGTTTCCATCTTAGAAGAGCAGGCTAAGCGGCAGAAAGCAAATCCCGAAGAAAGCAAAGATGACTATTATCAGGACGTAATTTCGTTCAAAGGCAAGATGAACTGGCCACTGGGATGTCCGATTCGTGTCTATATCGAACCGGGCGATGGCAAAAAAGAGTATAAGCCGCTTTATCTAGATTTATTGAAAAAAGCATTTCTAGAATGGTCTAATGCAAGTAGTGACAGAATAAAATTTGTCTTTCAAAAGGAGGCACCTGGCGCTCAAATTTATTGTCGTTGGACAGACTCAACAGAGAATTTGATTGCTAGAGCCGAAGGCGGGCATGCGCAAGTGGAATACGCTGGTCCTGTGATAGGGCGCTGCGATATTATTTTGCTCAGTGTTTCACCAAGTAAATCTATGCCTATGAATGAGCATTTCGCTTATCGCATTAGCTTGCACGAAGTCGGACATTCGCTCGG
>CAZFKB010000089.1:0-13613 GCA_964519785.1 uncultured Candidatus Obscuribacterales bacterium
CATAATCATGAACTGATAGACTGAATTAGTTGCGTCACGGTAGCTCAGTTGGTTAGAGCGGGCGACTCATAACCGCCAGGTCGGCAGTTCAACTCTGCCTCGTGACAAATTTTATTGACCCGGAACACTATAACGCTCGACATCTCCGAACTTGAAGTATTGTCGTTGCCCAGATTCTGCTGTCTTGATGCCGGCATCTTGAAAGACGCGAGCTCTTTGCGATCTTGACGGGAATTTGAGAATAGAAGTCTGGTCGAGCATCATCACCGCATTTAATACCGCGCGGTCATAGCCTGGAAAGCCAGAGGGCTGCGTGATTTTGGCATCTATAATGCGGCGATCTTTTGTAACAGTGCAGCTAAACCAGGCTACAGTGCCCATTGGAAATTTCATGAGATATTGACCAGTACGTGGGTCGAAACGCATTGCCGGGTCTTCGTGACTGTTGAGCATTTGCTGAACACCCGATTGTACCGACCACAAAAATCGGTTGCGCCATTTATCCCATTCAACCTGCAATTCCTGGTCCGCCATGTCAGGGTCCTGACTTTGCAAACCAGAGTCTAATTGCTGAGCTTGCCCATCAAGCAATTTGTTGTAGCGGTCCATTTGACCACGCCCTGGACTGAGGTCTCCGCCATTACCATCGGCATCGCCTTGTAAATCGGTATGTTTAATGGTCGCCTGCAGAGGGGCTTTAGACCCCTCTGCGCTTACAGAACCTTTGTAGAAACTTCCCCCTTCACCGTCTTGTGAAGGCGCAGCATCTTGAGCGGGAACGCTCGGCTTTGCCGGCACAGGATCCATATATTGAATGGGGTCAAAAGCACGTCCGCCATCTTGAGCAACCGCTAAACTGGTATTCGACACCGCGAGCGAAAAGGCAAAAGCGATACCTAAAATTACCGCCCGGGGTGCAAAGCGCTTGTTACAAAACAGATTATTAAGTGACGTATTGACCATAATGGTATTAACTGATTTCGTGGGGAATTTAGCAGTTATTGCTACATTTCTAAAATAACTCAATTTAGTACGAATGTCCTGAAACAAATTGATTATGCCGACTTTTTTAGACGAAGTTGCCGATACACTTGCCAAAGAGCTTGACACAAAGACACGTGACGAAGATGTCATCACCCCTCTGGTGGTCGCTTTCTCTGGAGGTCCAGATTCAACAGCCCTGCTTTTAGCTTTACACAAAATCAGCGAGCGTGCAGGCATTAAGCTTTACGCCTGCCATATTAATCACAACTTGCGTGGTGACGAATCGAATGCAGACGAAGAATTTTGTCAGAAACTTTGTGCCAGATTGCAAATACCACTTCAAAAAATCAGTCTGCCACTAGAATCTGGCAGCGCCCCCTCAGAAGACTTGATGCGCCAGTTCCGATATCAGGCCCTGCTTGATTTTTCAAGGCAGTGTCAGGCAAGTTTTGTAGCAACTGGTCACACACTAGACGATCAGGCAGAAACAATGCTCTTCAGATTGTTTAGAGGTACATCGCCTGCGGGTTTGAAAGCAATGTCTAATATTCGAAAGCTGGCAGATGATCCACCTGTGTATGTGATTAGACCGATGCTTGCTTTGAGTAAAGCAGATTGCTTGAGGTTTCTAGCCGATGAAGGCATCGCAGCGCGCGTCGACAGCTCAAATCGAAATGAACAGTATTTGCGCAACTATATAAGGTGGCAAATGGTTCCGGTAATTGAATCGAGATTTCCTGACTGGAAAGAGCATTTAGGCAATCTGCACCAAATGCTTTCAGACGATGACGACTATTTTGAAAACATCGTGAGTGATTTAGCCCAAGAAGTAGAACTCGACTTAAACTTGTGGTCCGCTCAAAAGTTTCTGGCGCTGCCGTCTTCATTGCAATCGCGCTTGATTGTGTTCGAGTTGACCAAGCGCAATATTCAACCCAGTTATGAGCGAGTGAAAGCAATCCGTTCCTTTATAGAAGGAAACGAAAAACATAATGCCATGACTTTGTCTTCTGAGTGCGTTCTGAAGAGAGTTAAGGAAAAAGGCATAACCATGGGCATTTTGTGGGTAGAGATTTCGAAGTTTGCTCAGGAAGAAAGCGAATTTTATGACACATTTTTCGGCAATCAATGTTCCGTAATCCGCATGCCTAAACAGCCCGGGTCTTCCACAAGCAATGTAATTACCTGGCTCAATAAAGCTTTGAAAGTAGATTTTTGCCAGTCCCACAAATCGGACTATCCGCCGCCAAGCGAATGGCAAGCGCTTGTCGACTTGAGTCGTGTAACTCAACCTCTTTACGTTCGTACACGAAAACCAGGAGATTTAATTCAACCTTTTGGAATGCAGGAAACAGTGCGACTGAAGAAGTATCTACAGACTCACAAGTCCGTGAATTTGCCGACTTTAGGCACTAGAAAATCGATGGTTGTGGTTGCCAATGATGAAGAAGTTATATGGGTTCCAGGGGTAGGATTAAGCGAAAAATTGCGCGTGCAAAAAGGTTCGCAAGAAGTCCACAAGCTCGTATTCAACGAACTGGTGCCGAATAACAACACTTGGGCTTGAATTCATTTTTCAAATGGAAACTAATTTGAAAAAGGTGCGTCAGCAACTGCACTTGGACCAAAAGTCCAAAACATATAGCACAATGATATAATGAAGAGTTATTTCATCTAAAGAGCAATCTTAGAGCGAGAGGTTATGCGCAAATACGGTACAACTTGGGCGGTTTTCGTTTTACTACTGGTTCTTGTCGTGTTCATATTTTCACTGACAAGCATCAATAAACGCGAAGAACCAATTACATACTCGGGTCTATTGAAGATGGTGCAAAATCAGCCGTCTGATATTACCGAAGTGACGATGATCAACAACGAGCCTATCATCATGGTGAAGCTGAAAGGTGACCCCAAAGATAAGCAAGTGATTGTTCCGACCGAAGCAAAGGCGGATTTGATCAAAGAAATAAACAAGGTTGGCATTTCGCTCAAGACTTCACCACCCGACAAATCGGCGTTCTGGTTTGGCGTTATGAGCTCGCTGTTATTGCCGGTCATCATTCTTGTTGGTTTATTGCTAGTATTCAGAAGCGCACAGTCTGGTGGAAATCAGGCAATGAGCTTTGGTCGCGCTCGCGCCAAACTAATGATGGACAACAAAGTAAAAGTTAGCTTTGCAGACGTTGCCGGTATTGATGAATCCAAATACGAATTGCAAGAAATTGTAGATTTCTTAAAAAATCCAGAGAAATTTCAAGCTCTTGGAGCCCGCATTCCACGCGGCGTTCTGTTAGTTGGAGCTCCTGGTACTGGTAAAACTCTACTAGCAAAAGCTGTTGCAGGCGAAGCTGGTGTGCCGTTTTTCAGTATTTCAGGTTCTGATTTCGTTGAAATGTTTGTGGGTGTAGGCGCATCGCGCGTGCGCGATTTGTTTGACCAGGCCAAAAAACATGCTCCCTGTATCGTATTCGTAGACGAAATCGATGCTGTGGGTAGACAGCGTGGAGCCGGGTTGGGCGGTGGTCATGACGAGCGCGAGCAAACACTCAACCAATTGCTTGTTGAAATGGACGGTTTTGAAGGCACTACCGGAATTATCGTTGTAGCTGCCACAAACAGACCAGATATCCTTGACTCAGCTTTATTGCGTCCAGGACGTTTTGACAGACAAGTAGTTCTCGACCCGCCCGATGTGCTTGGTCGTGAAAAGATTTTGGAAGTCCATGCCAAAGGCAAGCCAATTTCCAAAGAAGTAAACATCAAAACAATTGCCAAACGTACTCCTGGTTTTACCGGAGCCGATTTATCCAACCTCTTGAACGAAGCAGCCCTACAAGCTGCTCGCAAAGACAAAGTGGAAATCGAGATGTCAGATATCGATCTAGCTGTCGATAAAGTCAGCTTAGGACCAGAGAAAAAATCGCGCATCATCCCTCCTAAAGAAAAGGAAATCACCGCTTTTCACGAAGTTGGTCACGCTCTGATGTGCATACTGCTGCCTAATGCACACCCGCTTCACAAGCTCACAATCATTCCTCGCGGATTTGCATTGGGTGTCACCTGGTATATTCCAGACGAGGATGTATTGAGTGTCACCAAGTCTGCAATTCTTGACCAGATTGGCGTTTGCCTGGGTGGACGCATTGCCGAAGAAATTGTTTATGGTGACATCACAACTGGTGCCCAAAACGATTTAGAAAAATCCACTCGCCTAGCTCGCCGCATGGTGACTGAATTTGGTATGAGCGATAAGCTTGGACCGATGACTTTCGGCAAACGCAATGAGCATGTTTTTCTTGGTCGTGACTTTGGTCATGAGCGTGACTACAGCGAAAATGTTGCTCAGGCAATCGATGAAGAAGTAACATCTATCATCAACGACAAATACGTCATCGTTAAGGAATTGCTGCTCAAATACAGACCTCACATGAACGCTATCGTCAAAGTTTTGCTTGAGAAAGAAACTCTCGAGCGCTCTGAAGTCGATGCAATCATGGCAGAAGTCGACAGAAGATTGGCTGCTGGAGAAGACCCAACCCTTCCAGATAACTTCACCCCTCCCACTGCACCACCCACAGCAGAAGAGCCTGAAGCAAAAATCACAGTCAAGCCAGAAGAAAACGAAAATCCAGGCGACGAGCCAAAACCAGATTGGAAGCCAAGCTTCGCTTAATCAGTGGAAAGTCACGACGACTTCGCAAGATCTAGAGTAGAAGCTGGAAGCACCCGACCATGGTGGTACTTGCTCATAATTGAAACGGGAGTGCTAATCAGCATTCCCCCTTTTCGTTATAGGAGGCGAACTTGGGAAAGGACTCAGCTTCAAAGACTTATTGTGGTCAACCCTATCTGGTGGCGCCATACTTGGTGTCATCGGTTTGCTTACAGCACGCCTTGGTGCCAACTCTCGTTGCACCACAGCATTGATTGCTAAATCGACTTTTGGCACAAGCGGTGCAGCTTTGGTCGGTTTTATCCTTGCTTTAGGAATGACCGGATGGTGGGCAGTACAAACTGAAATGTTCACCAAAGCAGTGATAGAGCTGGTCTTGCGATTATCTGGTTTTGCCCTGAGCCGCGAGCTTACAATTGCTCTTGCAGGTGCTGCAATGATCACAACTGCTGCACTTGGCATAAAAGCAATTGGCAAACTGGCTTATATAGCCGTTCCGCTTTTATTGCTTGGAATAGGCTATGCCATGACTACCCTTTTTTCTAGCGACGATTACACAAAAATTTTCACTTATGTACCAAATAAACCAATACCCATTGGTGCAGCCATTGGAACTGTAGTTGGCGGTTGGATTGTAGGAGCATCTATGAATGCTGATTACGCTCGCTTTGCGCACAACTCCAGACATGCAATTGCTTATGCTCTGGCGCATTATTCATTCAACTATCCACTCTTACTCATCGTTTGCGGCATTATGGCAATTGGATTTGGCACCAACGATATTGTTAGTCACCTGGTCCCCCCGCACCTTTCGTGGCTTCTTCTGGTTCTAATGATGCTTGCCACCTGGGCGGCCAATGACTGCAATTTATATTCCTCTTCTTTGAGCCTGACTGTTTTAACCGGGGCAAGTAGAGCCAAACTAGCCATCGCAGCTGGTATCGTGGGAATTTTGCTTGCTGAATTTAAATTGGCCCAAAATATGGTTTCATTCCTTGTTCTTTTAGGCGTTTTTATTGCTCCCATCGGAGGTGTTTTCATTGCCAGCAAAAGCGACGTCGAATTGAATGAAACTCAAAAATTCAAGTGGCCTGCAATTGCCGCCTGGCTTTCTGGTTCTTTGGTTGGCATAATGACCACGCCAAAAGAAGCGATGGGACTTGGCTTGTTCTCGATTACCAGTATTTCTACCTTAGACGCAGTTCTGGTTGCGGCTATGCTTACAGCGATTTTCAAAACAAGATTATCAAGCAATCCTTGACAACCCAAACTCACGTCAGCTTTCACCCGGACTGCTGGACTCAATGTTTAAAGCTTTAGAAGGTTCCTCAAGAAACTTCACACACCATGATATTTTTTAAGGGCTTAACGATACCTACAATATATAGGTCGGCGAGCAAGCAGGCACTACAGTCTGCTCAGGAGTAATAACTCAGGCCTTTGGAGGGTCTTAATAGTGACTATCGTGAAAGAAAGAGAAGCAGAAAACAAAGGGCTATGCAAAGAATGGCTCTCAAGCACTAAGAAACTTTTGATCGACGGCAAATGGGTAGAACCCAAATCCGGCAAGTATTTTAAGACCTATAATCCAGCAACCGAAGAAGCAATCTGCGACGTTGCAGAAGGTGGAAAAGAAGATGTAGACCTGGCAGTCAAAGCTGCTCGTCGTGCTTTCGAAGAAGGCGTCTGGCACAAAAAAATGTCGGCTGCACAACGCGGTCACATCATGTACAAACTCGCTGACTTGATCGAAAAACACGCTCAAGAATTGGCAGAACTCGAAACAATCGACAATGGCAAGCCTATAAACGAATCGCGTTATGTAGACGTTGCTGCCACAGTTGAAACATACAGATATTATGCTGGCTGGTGCACAAAACTCGAAGGCGAGACTATCACCACCAACCCTGGTTTCTTCACCTACACCCTGCGCGAGCCAGTCGGCGTAGTTGGGCAAATCATTCCATGGAATTTCCCAATGCTAATGCAAGCATGGAAATGGGGTCCAGCTTTGGCTTGCGGCAACTCTGTCGTATTGAAGCCAGCTGAGCAAACTCCACTTTCCGCTCTTCGCATCGCCGAATTGGCTATGGAAGCCGGAATTCCTGCAGGTGTTATCAACGTTGTAACCGGTCTTGGCGAAAACTCCGCAGGAGAATTCATTGCCAACCACATGGACATCGACAAAATTGCTTTCACCGGCGAAGACAAAACCGGTCAAATCATCGTCAAAGCTTCAGCTGGCAACTTGAAGCGCGTATCGCTCGAACTTGGCGGTAAAGCTCCAAACATCGTTTTTGCTGATGCCGACATCGACGCTGCTGTCAAAGGCGCAATCACCGGTATCTTCTTCAACCAGGGTCAAGTTTGCTGCGCAGGCTCCAGACTCTTTATCGAGAAAAAAGCACAAGACGAGTTCATGACCAAGTTGATCGAGCGCGTTGGCAGAATGCGTCAAGGCAACGGTTTGGACGAGAAGACCCAAATTGGTCCTCAAGTTTCCAAAGAACAACAAGAACGCGTTTTGAACTATGTTGAAATCGCAAAAAAAGAAGGCGCAAAATTGGCTTGCGGCGGTGAATTCCCAGCCGAACTCAAGAAAGGCTATTTCGTTAAACCAACCGTGTTCACCGATGTTAAAAACGATATGCGTATTGCTCAAGAAGAAGTCTTCGGCCCCCTTCTTGCAGTTCTGCCTTTCGACAACATGGAAACAGTTGCAGAAGAAGCTAACAAAACCCGCTTTGGTCTTTCAGGTGCTGTATGGACATCTGACGTGAAAAAAGCACACAAGTTCGCTTCGCACATCAAAGCTGGAACCATCTGGGTCAACTGCTACAACGTATTCGATCCTGCAGTTCCATTTGGTGGATACAAGCAATCCGGCTACGGCCGCGAGCTTGGCAAACACTCAATCGAGCTCTATAGCAACATCAAGAGTGTTTGGATGAACTTGAACTAGTTTCAAAAAAACTGGATTCAGTCTTAACGTGTAACGACCAACAACAAGATAACCGTCGTATCAAACGAGATGCGGCGGTTATTTTTTGGTGTTTAGTTTTCAACAGGAGTAAAATCATGATGTTCACTGGCAGTTCATTCGTTTTCTAAATAATCGGAAGTAAGGTTTATGACAGGCGGAAAAAACAAGTTGAAAGTAGCGCTTACCGGATCCCGAGGATTAATCGGAACAGCCCTTGCTGAAAGAATGATAGCCTCTGGTTTTGAAGTTATTCGTGTAACTCGCGACAAGACCGACAAAAAAAATCCTGTATGGAATCCTGAATCTGGCTCGATGGACGAGAAGAGCCGAGAGAAGCTTGAAGGCTTGCATGCATTCATTCATCTTGCTGGAGAAAATATTGCCTCAGGTCGTTGGACCAAAGACAAAAAAATCGAAATAGAACAAAGTCGCGTACAGGCAACAAGTAATCTGGTGGAAGCACTAGGCACGTTGAAAGCACCACCTGCGCATTTTCTTAGTGCTTCAGCCATTGGTTATTACGGCAATAGAGGCGAAGAAACGCTGACTGAGCGTAGCAGCATTGCTAAGCTCGATTTTTTAAGCGGTGTTTGCAAGGAATGGGAAAAGAGCGCCAATTCCATTAAAGAAGTCCTGCCAGAAATAAGAGTGGTAAACCTGCGCTTCGGTGTAGTTCTTTCTAAAAAAGGTGGCGCGCTCAACAAAATGCTTCCTCCATTTCAGATGGGTCTTGGCGGACCAATTGGCAATGGCCGTCAGTATATGAGCTGGATCGATATCGAGGACACAGCTGGCGCCATAATTCACTGCCTTAATCGCACAGAATTGAATGGTCCGGTAAATATAGTGTCACCAAATCCGGTGACAAATGCAGAGTTTACCAAAGTGCTCTCAGATGTAATCAAAAAACCCGCCTTTTTACCGATGCCAGATTTTGCAGCCAAAATGGTCTTTGGGCAAATGGCTGAAGAACTGCTTCTAGCGAGCACAAAAGTGCGCCCAGTAAAACTTGAGGAAACAGGTTTTAGATACGAATTTCCGACTCTGCACAATTCGCTGATGCATCTATTGGTTTAAAAGCAAAGTGTACCCAACTCAAAATGACAGGCTCACACTTTTGCGTGCTGTTGAATCAGCTCGCAACGGTATAGTACTTACAGATCCCAGTATTCCAGACAATCCTATTATCTACGCAAATCCAGCTTTCATCGAACTTACAGGCTATGACATGGACGAAATTCTGGGAAAAAACTGCCGTTTTTTGCAAGGCGAAGATAGAGGACAAGAAAATATTGCCAATATCAAGACTGCCATCAAAAACGGAGAGTCTATAACCACAATTATTCGTAACTACAAAAAAAACGGTGCTCTCTTTTATAACGAACTTACAATTTCGCCTGTTTACGATGATGCAGGCGTACTGGTTAATTTCATCGGTGTACAGAACGATGTAACGGCACGAATGGAGTTAGAAAAAAGAATTTCAGATTTCTATTCGATGATTTCGCACGAGTTGCGCACACCGGTTTCTTCGATTAATGCCTCATTGGATGCACTCGCTGATGGCTCGGTTACAAAATTAAGCGCTTCTGGGGCAAAGCTTGTCAAAATAGCACTCTCCAATTGCAAACGACTAATCGGATTAATCAACAACATTCTGGACTGGAAAAAATTGCAAGCAGGCAAATTCAAATTGCAATTACAACCTTGGCCTGCCGAGGAAATTATCGACACTGTCATCCAAGAAATCACACCGGTCTGCACACTGCGCAAAATAAGACTGGAAAAGGTTGTAGAAAACGGCACTCAAGTGGTAATGGATCCTGAGCGTATAACAGAAGTGCTGGTCAATCTTGTTTCAAATGCGATCAAATTTTCACCTGATGACACCACTATCAGTATCAATCTTAAATGCAGCAACGATAAAAACGCCCGTGCAAAATATTCTGTGATAGACAAAGGTTGCGGCATCTCTCCCGAAAATCTAGACAAACTATTTTTGCAATTCCAGCAAATAGATTCTTCCGAAAAGCGCTCCAAGGGCGGAACTGGACTTGGACTTGCTATAAGCAAAGCGATTATAGATTTGCATCATGGCAAGATAGGTGTAAATAGCAAACCAAACGAAGGTAGTACATTCTGGTTCACTCTACCTGAACTTGATTACGCCGATATTATTCGTCCCCATCAGGATTGAAGCGATATCCCAGATTGCGATGGCTTTCAAGCATCGAACTGCTTTTAGTAAATCCAACCGACTTACGCAAAAGTTTTATATGCGTACGCAAAGTTTCAACTGTCGCAGCGCTATCGTCCGCCCAGACTCGGTCTATGATTTGTTGCGGCTCGAACATCTGACGAGGATGACGCATGAAAAACTCGAGCAGACTATAGACTTTTGGTCGAACATTCAAAAGTTCACCATTTTTTTTGATCTGACATTGAATAGGGTCTAATTCAAGACTTCCCGCCTTAAGTACAGTCGGACACAAAGACTGGGGGCGGCGCAAAAGGGCTCTCACTCTTGCAAGCAATTCGCGATTGTCAAAAGGCTTGGTCAAATAGTCATCGGAACCAGCATCCAATCCCAGTTCTTTATCGTCAAGGGATGTTTTAGCCGTTAGCATAAGTACAGGTGTCTTACCACGCAAATCAGCCCGAAACTGGCGCAGGACCTCAACTCCTGTCATCTGAGGCATCATCCAATCTAAAATAATCAAATCGTATTGATAGACCCTCAGATAGTGCAAAGCATCGTTGCCATTCGACGCACACTGAACAGTGTGTCCTTTGGCTTCAAGGGTAATCTTAAGCACATCTAGTAAGTCTGTTTCGTCGTCTACAAGCAGAATTTTTGACAAGGTCATGTCCAGTTCATTTGAAATCAGCACAATTATATCAATATGGAAAAGCGTGCATTTATCATCTTTGGCGGTTATGGCAATTTAGGCAGTATGCTTGCAAAAAGCTTACGCGAAGCCGATCACGACGTTCTTTTGATTGGGCGTGAAACTCAAAAGCTTGCCTTGGTGGCAGAAAGCGTAGGTGCACATTTTTTTTGTGCCGATTGTACAGACTTCAACCAGGTGGCGGACGCAGTTGAAATAGGCCTCGAACATTTTGGCAAGCTTGATGGCGTGGTCCATTGTGTCAGCTCCAATCTGCTCAAGCCTGCGCACTTGACTATAGAGCGCGAATGGTTCCAAATTTTGAATACTAATCTCACTTCAGCTTTTGCTTGCCTCAAATACTCGGTCAAAGCAATGCACGAAAGAGGTGGTTCGATAGTTCTCACCACCTCTTCTGCTGCAAGCTCTTCACAGCCCAATCATGAGGCTTTGAGCGCTGCAAAATCCGGTGTTATCGGTTTGACCAAAAGTGCAGCAGCAACATATGCTCGCAATCGCATCAAGGTGAATGCAGTGACCCCAGGCACTTTAGAAACGAACTCGAGTTCAGCACAAGCCACACAAACTATTGTAGAGCTGCTGACCGACCAGTGTTGCTGGATTTCAGGACATGTCTTTGAAGCGGGAACTGAAGAAAAGCCTCTACTCGAAGTACCCAAGAAGAGACTTTTCAAGTCCAACTAATGACCCTATTTCACAACGTTTTAGAGCTTTAAAAAAGCCTCAGCCTCTTTTGGTTGACTGAACATTAGAAGCCTTCTAACATTGCACAAATTCCAAGGTGCCATATTGGCTCATCTTTGAAAATTTCTCCTGGGGTTTTGGTCTGCGTATATAAGGATTCCTTTTGATCATGAAAAAAAGAGTGGCTAAAGTAGCAATAGTTCAGGCAGCATTGATTTCACTCGTTGCGCAGTCGATTCCTGCGACCGCAGAAGGAACACCAAAGCCAAATCAGTTCTGGTGGCCAAAACAAGTAGACCTGACGCCACTTAGGGTTCAATCTCCTCAGTCGAATCCTTACGGTCCAAGCTTCAATTACAAAAAAGAATTTCAAACACTAGATCTTGCAGCTGTCAAAAAAGACATCAAAGACGTGCTGACACAGTCGCAAGAATGGTGGCCAGCAGATTATGGTCATTACGGTCCTTTCTTCATTCGTATGGCATGGCATGGAGCAGGAACTTATAGAGTATTCGATGGTCGTGGTGGCGCAGGTGGTGCACAACAAAGATTCGAACCTCTAAATAGTTGGCCAGACAACGCAAGCCTGGACAAAGCCCGCCGTCTATTGTGGCCAGTAAAGAAAAAATATGGCAGAAAACTGTCTTGGGGCGATTTGATGGTGTTGACTGGCAACGTCTCTCTTGAATCGATGGGATTCAAAACATTTGGTTTTGCAGGTGGTCGCAGCGACGACTGGGAAGCCGACTTGATTTACTGGGGACCTGGCGACGAATTTTTATCGAGCAATCGCGACAAGGCGAACAAACTGGAAAATCCGCTTGCTGCAACGCAGATGGGATTGATTTATGTAAACCCGGAAGGTCCTAATGGCAATCCAGATCCACTGGCTGCCGCAAAAGACATCAAAGAAGCTTTTGGTCGCATGGCAATGGACGACGAAGAAACCGTTGCTTTGATTGCAGGCGGACATACCTTCGGAAAAGCACACGGTGCAGCGCCGTCATCTAATCTAGGTCCAGCACCAGCTGGTGAGAGTGTAGACAAGCAAGGCTTTGGCTGGTGCAGTAAATTCGGCACAGGTTGTGGCAAAGATGCAATCACAAGCGGACTTGAAGGTGCTTGGTCGCAAGATCCAATTGGATTCACCACACAATATTTCGACAACCTGTTTGCATTCGATTGGGTCCAAACCAAAAGCCCAGCGGGTGCTACACAATGGAAACCAAAAGACGCTGTAGCTCAAGAGCTTGTCCCTGACGCATTCGACAAGAGTAAAAAGCATCCACCAATGATGTTCACCACCGACTTGTCGCTCAAAATGGATCCTGTTTACAGCAAAATCTCAAAACATTTCCAAGAGAATCCAGAAGCATTCAAACTCGCTTTTGCCAAAGCATGGTTCAAGCTGACTCACAGAGACATGGGTCCACGCTCGCGCTATTTAGGTTCTGAAGTTCCTAAAGAAGCTCTTCTCTGGCAAGATCCATTGCCTGAGGCGGGCTATAGAACTATAGATCAAGACGATGTAGCAAAACTCAAAGCAAGCGTACTCGCCTCCGGACTCTCCATCTCTGAACTTGTAAAAACTGCCTGGAGCTCTGCTGCTTCTTATCGCAATACAGACAAGCGTGGTGGCGCAAATGGTGCTCGAATTCGATTGAATCCAGCAATGAACTGGGCAGCAAATGATCCCCAGGAACTTTCAAAGGTACTCAAAGTACTCGAAAAAATTCAAAGCGACTTCAATGCCAAAAGTGGTGACAAAAAGGTCTCAATGGCAGACTTGATTGTGTTGGCTGGTGGTGCAGCAATTGAGCAAGCAGGCAAAAAATCCGGTTACAGCTTGACTGTTCCATTTTCACCTGGACGCACTGATGCAACTCAAGACAAAACAGACATTGAGTCTTACAACCTGCTTGAACCCACGGCTGATGGCTTTAGAAACTATTATGCTAAAAGCAATCAAAAATCACCTTCTCAAGCTCTGGTGGAACGTGCAAGCTTCCTGGGTTTAACCGTTCCAGAAATGACCGTTTTGGTCGGTGGGCTGCGGTCGCTTGACGCTAATCATGCGCACAGCAAAATGGGAGTCTTCACTGACCGCCCAGGCACTTTGAGCAACGACTTTTTTGTCAATTTACTCGATATGTCTACGGTCTGGTCCAAATCGGCTACCGAAAATAATCTATTCGAAGGCAAAGATCGCAAATCAGGCTCCCTAAAATGGACGGCAAGCGAAGTAGATCTGGTATTCGGCTCCAACTCAGAATTGCGTGCCGTTGCTGAAGTTTACGCCAGTGACGACTCCAAAGATAAATTTGCTCAAGACTTTGTTGCGGCATGGACAAAAGTTATGAATAATGACCGATTTGACCTG
>CAZFKB010000090.1:0-12323 GCA_964519785.1 uncultured Candidatus Obscuribacterales bacterium
AACTAAGCTGGATGTGCATAACACAATTGCATCACTCCTTCATAGTCTGACTTCCGCGATGGCCTCTGGCGAACGCGTTACCCTGGTCGGATTCGGCACTTTCGAGCGTCGTCACAGACAAGCCCGCATGGGTGTCAATCCTCAAAATCCTGATGAGAAATTGAGAATTGCCGCTGCACGCGTTCCTGTTTTCCGTCCTGGTCAAGAACTCAAAGCAATCGTAGATGGCAAGCAGAAAATGGCTGCTCTCAACGTAGGTTCTTCCGAACCCAAGAAAGCTGCTGCTAAAAAAGCTGCTCCTAAGAAAGCTGCTAAAAAAGCTGCTCCTAAGAAAGCCGCTAAAAAAGCTGCTCCTAAGAAGAAAGCCGCTGCTAAAAAGCCAGCTGCCAAAAAACCAGCTGCTAAAAAGAAAGCAAAAGGCCGTCGCTAAATTATAGAAGCGATAGCAAATAGCTGAAAAAAATTGGGAGTCGCAATTGCGGCTCCTTCTTTTTTGTAATGATGAATCAGGCTTTGTCTGCAGATTTCATTTTCTGGCGCAAAATGACTATTGAAACAAAATTGGACACGGCATGAACTGTAATTGGAAGCCAAAGTGAATGGCTGATTTCAAACAGTCGTCCAAATAAATAGCCTGCCAGAGTTGCCCAAATAACATACAAATAGAACTGTTTTCCAGCAAAATGACAGATTCCAAAAATCAGGCTGGCAACAATAATTCCAAACTGTGTCTGTAAAACACCCCGATAGAAGACTTCTTCGCAAAAGCCCGAAGCTAAAGCTATCAGTGCGATATCAACGATTCTAGAGTGGGCGAAAAGGGGCCCCATAATTTCATACACCAGTTGATGGAATGATTTGAACGATTCCACTCTGGTCATCAAAAGCCCAACAATACTTAAAACGTTTCCTATAATTGCGCCAATCAAAAAGTGCTCAGGCTGTGCATTTACAAGGAAAGGCAATAAATCTATGTTCGAAGCAAGACACCAGATGCACGCAATGCCTAGCAATACCGCCTCTATCACTATTACGGTACTCAGGACAAATCCTCTTTTGTATTGGCGCTTGCCTGCATCAGTCAAAATTTAAATACTCCGCACCAATAAGCACTACTTGTGCTTTCATTTTTTCATCCTGCACACGTACAAGACAAATTTCTCTCTCATCCTTACAAGCCATGAAAAATCCGCGCTGGTCTTGAATATAACGGTCATGCTCTTTCGATGATTGAGCATCTACAATTTGTCCATTGACAAGCCTCAAAAGTATTTCTGGTTCTAACTGAACCATTGGAACGTTGATAGCTTGAGCTTGCGACATTATGCTTTGACAGTTTTGTGATTGAAATTCCTGTCTGAACTGATCAATTGTAATTGCATCACTGAGATTGAATGTACCAACACGCTCACGTATCAAGCTTTTCAAACATGCATTCACTTCAAGCATCGCACCCAGATCGCGAGCTATCGATCGTATATACGTCCCCGAAGAACAACTAATTCGCAATTGCAACACTGGATTTTCGAATTTAAGCAGCTCTATAGAAAATACTTCCACCTTGCGCGGTTTAACAGCTTCAGCCGCCAGTGATTGCCCTTTGCGAGCCATTTCGTACATTTTGACGCCGTTGATTTTGATAGCACTATAAGCTGGAGGAATTTGCTCTATTTTTCCAAGGAATGTTTTTAAACACAAACCGATATCGGTTGAAGAAATTTGGGCCACCCGCTCAGGGGCTGTTGTGTTCAATACTTTTCCTTCAATATCATCGGTATCTGTCGCGGTGCCAAGTAAAACTTCAGCGACATAAGTTTTGTCGTCAGGCAAAAATTGCATCAGCCTGCATGCTTTTGAAAGACCAATAATCATGACACCTTTTGCCATAGGGTCCAAAGTGCCTGAATGACCGACTTGTTTTATGCCTGTGATTTTGCGTACTGAATTTACAAGGTCATGCGAAGTTATGCCGCCTGGCTTTTCAAGATTCAAAAATCCGCAAGGCTTGCTTGAATCAAACTTCGCCACGTGCAATCTTGCCGAGCAGCTCTGAGACTTTTGCCCCACGCTCAAGTGAATCGTCTAAATAAATCTGCATTTCGGGAGCAAATCGCAATCTCAAACGTCGACAAATTTCGCCACGCATCATGCCGACATTGTCTTGCAAAGCTTCAAGTGTATTTTTCTTTGCTTCATCGTCTCCAAAAACTGAAATATAAACTCGCGCCGAACGACAATCGTGTGTCATTTCCACTTCTGTAATAGATACTAATCCCGAAATGCGCTCGTCTCTGATGTCGCGTTGCAACATTGAAGCAATCTCTTTCTTGATTGATTGAGACACTCTTAATGAGCGTTCTTGTGCCATCTGTTTTTACCTGATTTGCTGTGCAACTAAATGAGTTTAGTCTCTTTGATGATGAAAGCGTGAACTTTATCGCCTTCTTCCAACTCGCCGAATTTTTCAAAGCTCATACCGCATTCAAAACCTTGAGCAACTTCTTTGACATCGTCTTTGAAACGCTTGAGGTTATCGAGCTTACCTTCATAGATTTGCTCACCATTGCGCTCCACCCTAACAATGGCATTACGCTGAATTTTACCTTCTTGCACCATACAACCGGCAATGACGCTTCCTTTGCCCACCTTGAAGATTTTGCGAATTTCGGCAGTTCCGATTTTCACTTCTTCGCGAATAGGCTCGAGCATACCGAGCATCGCTTTTTGAATATCGTCGGTGATTTGATAAATGACGTTATAGATTCGGATATCAACACCAGCAGCTTCAGCGACCTGTCTTGCATTCTGATCTGGATTGGAGTTGAAACCAATAATGATTGCATTAGAGGAAGCCGCCAGGTTGACGTCATTTTCTGAAATCTCGCCAGATGCTGCACGAAGAAGTGTAATTTGCACTTTCTCGTCTGATAGTTTGCGTACCGAATCTGCAATTGCTTCAGCTGTACCCTGTACGTCTGCTTTGACAATAATCTTGAGTTCTTTCATTTCGCCAGACTCAAGCATTTCGTGCAACGATTCAAGCGAAACGTGATGACCTTGACGCGCGACAACAGCATCTTTGCGTGTGTCTGCGATTTCTTTCATTTCCTGGATGCTGTCCACTACTTCAAATGGATCGCCTGCCTGTGGAACCTGATCAAGACCAAGCACTTCTACTGGCATCGACGGACCTGCAGCTTTGACTCTGTGACCGCGATCATCAAATAGTGCACGAACTCTTCCGCTTGTGCTTCCAACTACAATCAAGTCGCCTTCACGCAATGTTCCGTTTTGAACCAATGCCGTTGCAACTGCACCTTTGCCGCGCGAAAGCTCTGCTTCCACAATAACGCCATAAGCAGGAATATCGAGATTGGCACGCAGGTCTTGCATGTCTGCGACAAGCAAAATCATTTCGAGCAATTCATCAAGACCAGTACGTTTCTTAGCTGAGACGTTTACGGTAACTGTATCTCCACCAAATGTGTCAGGAAGCAAATCGTGCTCCATCAATTGAGAAAGAACTCTATCTGGGTCCGAACCTGGCTTGTCGATTTTGTTTACAGCAACGATAATTGGAACGTTAGCTGCCTTAGCATGATCGATAGCTTCAATTGTCTGAGGCATCACACCATCATCCGCTGCAACAACAAGGATTGCAATATCAGTTGCTTTGGCTCCACGCGCACGCATTGCGGTGAACGCTTCGTGACCAGGTGTATCTAAGAATACGATTTGACGTACACCATCTTCAGACTCGACTTCGACGTGATAAGCGCCGATGTGCTGAGTAATACCACCTGCTTCGCCTTCGACCACTTTGATTTTGGCCTGACGAATAGCATCAAGAAGTGATGTTTTACCGTGGTCTACGTGACCCATAATAGTTACGACTGGAGGTCTTGTTGTAAGCTCTCCATTTTCTTCGGCTGCAGCTTTAGCTTTCGCTTTAGCTAGAGCCCGTGCCTGTGCTTTTGAATCTTCGACTGGTTTTGTTTCTTCGGTCGAAATCTCGTATTCCATCTCGGTGGCAATTTCTTTAGCCAACTCGAATTCAATAAGCTGGTTGACCGTTCGCATAATGCCCTTCATAAACAAATGTTTGATTACATCGGCAGGCTGAATACTCATGCGCTCTGCAAGCTCTTGCACAGTGACATTACCTGTCAAAGTTACAAATTTGGGGACGTCACTTGCTGGCGACTCTGGCTTTTCGCGCTCGTCTTCACGTTTTGGTTTATTCGATTGCGATTGACGATGCGATTTAGGAGGACGCGGAGGCGTGGCACGCATCGAAGGCGCAGCCACTCTTATTGGAACAGGACTACCGCTAGACTTGGCTTCTGGCTGTGTTGAGCGAGCAAACTTGGTCAATTCTTCTAAATTGGTAAATTCTTCTTTGGCGCGAGCAGCTTCTTCTTGTGCTTTGTTTTCTTTTGGCTCGTCTTTTTCACGCAAAGCACGCTCTTCGCGCTGCTTTTTCTGAAAGAGGCTATCCAGATTTCGAATTTTGTTTGGAGCAAATTTAGATTCTTCCGACCACGAGTCTCCAGTCGATTTTGGATCTGGAAGAGGAATCAGGTCTGCATCATTTTTGCTTTCTTCTTCTTCGACTTTCTTGTGGTCAACTATTTTTTCTTCGACCGGTCTTGCATCGACTCGTGTCTCAGTGCGCGACTCTACGGCTGGTGCGCTTTTCTCACTTACAACCGGGTTCTGAACAGTAACAGAACTTGGTGCTTGTGTTTGTGTTTGAGTTTGACCAGTACGCGATGGTGTCACGGATGGTGCGCTAGCAGCAGGTGCGCTGGTAGCTACAGAAACTGCTTGAGCAGCGGTTGCCGCAGGCGATGATACCGAAGTCGATTCGCCTTCTGGACCAACACGACGAGGAGTTCTAGGACTCGATGAAATTTGAGATGCGGGAAGAGGTGATGGTCCACCTTGAGTGGCTGTCGCTCCTGCAACACTAGCGGCAATGCCTGTACTTGGACTTTGATTGCCACCATGTCCCTGCTCGGCAGCACTTTTGTCCTGTACTTGTCCCTCGGGCACAACTGGTTCTAGCGCGCCATCTGGCGAAGTTGGTTTTTTGTAGCGTGCAAGAACACGTGGTTTAGCTTCCACTTTCTTCTCTGGGGGTGGAGGCGCTATTTTGGCTTGAGGTATTCCGCCGCCTTTAGCTTTTGCGGGACCTTTGGCTGCCGCTTTCTGCGTTTCTGCTAGAGCTTCCGAACTGGCTTTTTTCTTGATTTGCTCGATCAGAGGCTTGATGGCATTTCCATCAACTGTACTCGAGTGACTTTTGACGTCATATCCAAGCTCGCGAAGAGCAGTAATTACCTCCTGATTGGAGATATTCATCTTCTTAGCTAATTCGTAAACTCTGACGCGTTCTTCCACTTTTCACTCTAAATATTATTCTGGTGTTCTACTCTCTGGTTATTTTGTCATGTTTTGGCCAAATCTGCGCAAATATCACTAATTACGTTAACAAGCTCAAGAGAAAGCCTCTTGTGGTCCAAATTTGGGCGAGTTTTTTTTCGCCCTAGAAGAGCCCCTCTCAAACGCCCGTATTTCTGCTTCTGGACTTCATGAAGACAATCGAGCGACCGGCAAATATATGCCGATCGCCCAAAGATACGACTCTGGTCATTATTTAGGCGTAAGCTTCCACTTTCATTTTCAAGAGTCAAACGTAATAGTTCGCCCCTTGGCTTGTAGAGCCTGCAAGCCACGCATAATCTTTCCAGCTTTTCTCCAGTTTTGTTATCAGGCCTGGGCACTCATATCTTCCAGAGATTGATTCATGCTGCGGAAACTGCCACCAGCTTGCGATTCGGACTTGATGTCGATTTTCCACTGGGTGAGCTTGGCAGCCAGACGAACGTTTTGTCCGCCACGACCAATTGCCAGACTGAGCTGGTCATCAGGCACGATTACTTCGGCACGCTTACCGCCAGTTTCCGGATTATCGTCATACAAAGCAACTGTTGTGATTCGAGCAGGGCTCAGAGCATTCGAGATATAGTCGACCGGGTCATTTGAATATCGGATTACGTCAATCTTTTCGTTACGCAACTCGGCAACAACGTTCTGAATACGAACGCCACGGGTACCGATACAGGCGCCGACCGGGTCTACATCACCATCTTCTGAGTGAACAGCGATTTTGGTTCTGTAACCAGCTTCACGTGCAATCGATTTAATTTCAACAGTACCATCTTCAATTTCAGGCACATACAGTTCGAACAATTCACGAACCAGCTCAGGGTGAGCCTGTGAAACGATGATTTGAGGAACCCGTCCGGATTCTTTCAATTCGAGCACATAAACACGAATTCTGTTGCCTACGCGATAAGTCTCTCCAGGCAATTGTTCGCGCGAAGGCATACAACCTTCGACCCGTCCCAGGTCTACGATTACATTGTTTCTGGTATTGCTCAAAACTTCGATACGTTCGATTTGACCTGTTGTGCAGGTACCTTTGCGAACCTCGAACTCTTTTTTAATCAAGTCTTTTTCTGCTTCTCTCAAACGCTGAGTAATCAGCTGTTTGGCTGTTTGAGCAGCGATACGACCAAATTCAGAAAAATCTTTGGGAGTTACTTCTATTTCAAGAACTTCGCCCTCGGTAACGTCGGGAATCAGATCCTGAGCGTCTTCCAGACTGATTTCGTGATATGGGTTGCTTACATCTGCAACAACCTCTTTTGGAGCGAAGATACCGATTTCACCAGTTTCTGTGTCGAAAATTGCGCGAACGCCCTCGACGTCATGGTCTGGCACTTTTTTCTTGTAAGCAGCAACGATTGCATCACAAACATAAGCAATGAATTCGTCTTGCGGTATGTTGCGTTCTCTTTCCAGTTCTTCGGCTGCTTCTAGCAGTTTTTCTCCAATTGGGATCACGAGGAACCCTCCTTTATTCAGTTGTAGTGTTATTTAGTTGTTCATCAGATTCTGATTGCATCAGAATTTGGGGGTAAAGCTTCATTTCTGAAACACGAGCCAGTTTCAGTTTTAAATTCGAAGGGGCTGAATCGCTCTTGCTTTCAGCATTTTTCGATTTTGATTTGCCTTTGGCTTTTTTATCTTGCAAAGGAAATTCTTTAGGACTGTCAATCGTGACCGTATCTTCGTCGCACGCGCCCAGCGTACCTAGTAGGTGATAACCGAAAAGCTCGAGATTGTCTTTGTATTTGACTTCAACGAGTTCGCCCTTAAACGTATTAAACTCGCGCTGAGTCTTGAGTTTACGATCAATTCCAGGACTCTGAACTTGCAAGAGAAATTCGCCCGAACTAAACTCAGAATCTGCAGTAAGCATCGAGTCCAGTTCGCGGCTGATCATTTCACAATCGTCGAGACTAACTCTGCCAGAAGGCTTATGAATAGTGAGTTCTATAACTTTGGTCTGACCGGAATTTTCCAACTTCAAGTCGACCAGGCACATTTTTTGTTTGGCTAAAACATCTTCTGCCATTTTGATAGCTGACTCAATAAGAGCGGCTCTGGCTGGTGATATCGAACTGGAATTGGATTGTGATTTAGCTGACAAAAGTGTGAAAAAGCTCCTTAGAACTAAAAAACGCAGGTCCCTGGACCCACGAATACCAAACGAACTCAACTAACTGGGTATGTTAACATGGCATTTCGGGAGCTTTCAAGCGAAATTGGATTCTTGCCAAAATATGTTACTTTCAAATCGTGTCCAGGTCGTAAACAGCCAACGTCGCCACAGCGTAAACAAAGACCAGGTGTGCGATATGGCAAACAAAATAGTTCTTGGCGTCCTATGTAATTTGCAAGAAAAACCTTGTACCTGGCTTAGTAAAAAAACGCTCAAAGACATCGAAGAGCACGGACATTTCAGCCTCGCACTGGTTTCCGACGCAAAGATTCGCTTGCTCAATAAAATGTGGCGCGAAAAAGACTATGCAACAGACGTTTTGTCGTTCCCCATAGAGCTATCATACGACCCAAACAACAGCGCCCCAGGCAACCAAGAATGGATAGTCGGCGAAATAATCATTTCAATGGACAAATGTCTGGAGCAGGCACGTAATTACGGTCATAGTCACGAGCGCGAACTTGCCTTTTTGATAACACATTCAGTCTTGCATATATTAGGTTTCGATCACGAGACCAAAGCACAAGAAAAAGACATGTTTTCGCGTCAAAACGCAGTTCTGGACCGCCTTGGATTCAAAAGATAAGCCGCCAGGTAATAAGGATGTAAATATATTAAATAGTTGGCTCTATAAATAAAGACAACAAAGCCACTATCATCGATGATTGATATTGAGCGACTTACTTATCCAGATTTATGTCAAATCAAAAGAAACGAGCCAAACAAAACACAAGACCCTTAGACAGACCAATTGAGGGGTCGGCAGCGCTAAAACCGCAAGAACAAAGCAAGAAAAACTTTGATGTGGTTAGCTCAAAATCATTTGTGCCTTTTGGCTGGAAGCGTAAGACCGGGCAGGCTGCAAATGTAATCGAGTCCTTTTATCACGCCATACACGGACTTGGAGTAGGACTGCGCGGACAACGCAACCTGCGCATTCACCTTGTAGCTGCACTTGCAGTAACAATCGCCGGATTTTATTTCAAAATAGACACCACTGGCTGGTTAGCGCTTGTCATAGCCATGGGTCTTGTTATATCAACCGAACTAATCAATACTTCGCTCGAGCATCTCGTGGACATCGCCACCGATGGTCAATACAGACTTAGCGCACGTCTTGCCAAAGATACGGCTGCCGCTTCTGTGCTTGTGGCATCAATCGTGGCAATGGCAATTGGAGCGATTGTTTTTGGTCCTAAAGTATGGGCTCTTATTTCGGGCTTGCTGCATATTTAGCCGCAAAAATTAAATATTGACAATATTTCTCATGTTCTTACAATAGCAATGGGAGAAATACGTAGTGGGCAAATTTTCCAACCAGTCATATGTTTCTTTTGGGCCGATTCAACGACTCTGCAATAAGTTTTTGCAGGGCAATATCTCGTCAAACACAGGATCTACAATGAGCACAGACGAAACTAAAAACAATTCAAACCAGATCACGTCTTTTCTTGGCAAACTGGCTTATGCTGCCCAGGCACAAGAATTCGTCAATGACAATTCAGTCAATTTACATTTGAATCAATCAGTTCTTTTCAATTCATACAGACAAAACACAGACCAAAATCATATTTTTTCTTTTCAATCCGGCTCGCTTGCAACTCGCATCGGCTGCGGTCCTTTGTACAAACGCTAATATCCAATTAAATGAAAACTGCGTCTTTGGTCTAAAGTCGCTATTTTTACTTTTACGCCAAAGACTTCACCAAGAATGTCTTCACTAAGTATTTCCATTGGCGTACCTTCATTTGCCACCATTTTCTTTTCTTTGGACAAAAGCACCACTTTATCGCTTACCAGATCAATCAAATTCAAATCGTGCAAAACCACGATTACAGAAATCCCGCTTTCCTTAAGGCTCTTAAGCAAGTCTGCCACTGCTAATTGATATTTAAAATCGAGATGCGAAACAGGCTCGTCCAGAATCAAATAATCCGCTTTTTGAGCAAGAGCCACAGCGATAAGCGTTCTTTGACGCTCGCCGCCAGAAAGACAATTCCAGTTGCGATCCTGTAAATCGGTCAATCCGGCTTTTGATAGTGCCTCTTCAACAGCAAGATTATCCTCACTGCTCATCTGCCATGACCACCACATCTGGTGCGCATTGCGACCAAGCGAAATAATTTCTTTCACTGTCAATGCTGCAGTAAAATCTTTAGACTGCGGCACATAAGCCACTTTGCGAGCAAAGCTTGAAAAACTCAAATCTGCCACAGACTCATTATTCAAAAAGACGTCCCCATTTAGCGGTTCTAAATGTTTAGTCAAAGTCTTGAGCAATGTGCTTTTGCCCGAGCCATTTGGTCCAGCAACAGTCGTGATCATGCCGGGCCTGAATACCAGATTAACGTCACTCAATACAGGATTGTTTTTATCCCAACCAATTGTGAGAGATTTAGTTTCAATCATCTGATTGTTATCTCTCCTTTGTCGCGAGCCATCAAAGCCAGAAAGAAAAATCCACCAAGCAAAGAAAGCAATGTACCTAAAGGCAACTCTTGCGATGCGATCAATGTTCGCGCACAAAGATCAGAAAGTATGACCAAGATTCCACCAATAATTGCACAGGTAAGAATTTGCAGACGCTCATCGCTATCAAACAAATGACGCGATAAATGCGGTGCAATGAGCCCGACAAAACCGACCAACCCGCTTAGAGCAACTGCGGCACCACACAAAAGCACTGCGACAAAAAGGCATGACCACTGAATCTTAGCCACCGGGGCGCCAAGCGAAGCGGCGTAGTCCTTACCTAAAGACAAAAGTCTCAATTGCTTCGACAAACAAAATGCCAGACCAATTCCAAGCAAAGTATAAATTGCACCTGGTTGAAGCTCGGACCAGGACTTTCCACTTATTCCGCCTGCAAGCCAGTAAAGCAGGCCCTGAGCCAGTACAGGATTTCCAGAAAGAAAGATAACCAGGCTTGTAAGCGCTATTAAAAATGTAGATAGAACCACTCCGGCAAGCAATAGTCTGGTCACAGACAATCCCTGATAATCGTGCGAACGAGCGACATAAGCAACCACCAGACTTGCCGCAAGCCCGCCCAAAAGCCCAGCAAGCGGAATAAGGTCAAAATTCAATCCCAGAGCTACCCCAAGCGCCACACAGACACAAGCGCCGCTGGACACCCCTGTCAGATACGGGTCTGCAAGTGTGTTTCTTGAAAGCACTTGCAATATATATCCAGAAACACTCAATGCTCCTCCTACAACAAGAGCGATCAACGTTCTGGGCAAGCGTACTTGCCATATGATGTCGTGCACATCGCTGCTTGGACTACCAGGCGAAAAAAGCGTACTTAAAGACGTCTTGGCATCAATGCTAACGTCGCCCAGAAGAATGGACAAAAGCACAGAGCCCGCAAGTAGTAAGATTAGGATTAGAAGCCGAATTAAAATGTTCAAAGAACCTGTATCTAACCTAGTATAGGTCTTGCATGCTAACATGTCGCATTTGTCAGCGTACAATTTTTTGAGTTTGTACAAATTATCCACTAAATCATGACTATTTATTTTGACAACAGTGCCACGACCCCGGTCCGAAAGGAAGTGGCAGACGCCATGATCACTTTCTTAAGCGAAAGTTTTGGCAATCCCTCCTCAATTCACTGCATGGGTCGCGACTCATTCAAAGCCGTTGCCAAGGCTCGCCAGAATGTGGCAAAACTTTTGAACTGCGAACCAACCGAAATCTATTTCACTGCTTGCGGTACAAATTCAAATAATAGCGCTTTGCTTGGCAGAGCACGCTTCGCCGAAGCAAATAATCTGGGCAAGCATCTAATCACCACTGTAATTGAGCATCCATCAGTAATTGGACCTGCAAAATATCTTGAAGCCAATGGCTGGAAAGTGACATATCTTCCAGTGGACAAAGAAGGTTTCGTTCGCGAAGAAGATTTGAAAAACGCTATTACAAACGAAACAAGCATAGTTTCAATCATGTGGGCAAACAACGAAATTGGCACAGTTGAGCCGATTGAAGAGTTGTCCAATCTGGTCAAAGCCAAATCAGACGAATTCAATAAAGAGATTTTCTTTCATTCAGACGCAATTCAAGCCGCAGGCAAAGTACGGATAGACACAAAGAAATGTCCAGTATCAGCCTTGTCTTTGTCAGGACACAAGTTTTATGCACCTAAAGGTGTAGGCGTTTTGTATCTGCGCAAAGGCACAAATGTAATGCCACTATTTTTTGGCGGCGGACAAGAAAAGGGTATCATCCCAGGCACCGAAGGTTTAACCAATATTGTCGCAATTGGCGAAGCATCACGTTTAGCGCACCTTGAGCTTGAACAACTCGAATCTGATTTGCGTCAGATGCAATCCTTTTTGATGGAAAAGCTCTCTGGTCTTAAGGGAATTCAAATCACTGGTACCAAAGATTTGAAAAAAAGACTGCCTGGTCATGTAAGTGTCGCAGTCGAAAACGGCGAAGGCGAAGCACTCGTGATGCAACTCGATATGCAAGGAATTTGTGTCTCAAGCGCTTCTGCCTGTCATAAAGGCATCATCGAACCATCTCATGTTTTGTCTGCCCTTCAAGTGCCTTGCAGTATGTTGCGAGGCTCTTTGCGTATTAGCCTTGGCAAATTCAACACTATGGAAGAGTGCAAGAAAGCAGTAGCTGTTTTCGAAAAAGTCTTCTCGTCAATTCCTGCGCCAAAAGCAATGGCATCGACACC
>CAZFKB010000091.1:0-12308 GCA_964519785.1 uncultured Candidatus Obscuribacterales bacterium
AACATTAGAGCCTGTATTCTTGAATCCTTATGACCAGCGCTTGCCCAACGCACTTTGTGTAGTTTTCGGTCAACCTGGTGAAGGTAAATCTATGGTTGCTCAGCAAATCATTCAAATGAAAATGATGGCTGGAGCCAAAGTGGTCATCATCGACCGCTCGGGTTCATACAAATTGCTTTCTGAAATCTATGACGACTCGTCTTATATCAAACTCGGTCCAGACGGTCACGTCACCATCAACTTGTATGATTTGCCCATAGACAATTTCGATGGCAAAGAAATCGATCCTGCCTGCCCTCCTGAATCGCACATCATTAAAATATTGAACTTCCACTCAGTAATGCTTGGCGAAAAAGGCGAAGCGTCACTGACCAAAGACGAAAAACCGGTTTTGATGAAAGGCATTCAAGCCATTTACGCACAAGCTGCTCAAGAAGGCAGAGTGCCTTGCGAGTCTGACCTTGTAAGATGGTTGCTCGATGAAGCCGATGCCAATCGCGGCTCCAAGCGTGGCGAAACCTGCGAAGACCTCGCCAACAGATTGAGCATGTATTGCCGTGGTGCAATCTATGGAAGATTGTTCGATGGTCCTACTTCGCTCAACACCGAATCGCAATTACTCGTATTCGATACATCCGACCTGGCTCACGACAAAACTCTTGAAGCTGTAGTCACACTCTTTGTGTCCGACTTCGTCTTGAGAGCTGCTGCCAGACACAAAATCGAAAAAATGAAACAAGGCAAACCAGCCCGCTTCGTTTTCTGTATAGATGAGTTATGGAGACTTTTGCGCTACGAAGGCGGTAAAGTTCTGGTTGAAGACGCATCGCGTACATCACGCCACTTAGGCTTGCTTTTCATCGGCATCTCCCAGGAGCTTGGAGACTTGTTGCGCGACGACCGTGCACGCAGTCTTGCCACCAACAGCGCCATCAAAATAATTTTGGGTAACGACCCAAGCAACTTTGATTTGATCAAAGATTCATGTGCACTAACTCCGCAAGAAATGTCTCAAATCGGCAATCTTACTCGCAAGAACCGCGAGTATTCAGATGCATTTCTGGTCTATCACAAAATGTCACGCGGTGTCGTAAGACTGGTCGTGCCCCGTTTCATCTACTGGGTAGCCACAACCGAACCAAACCACGACCAGCCAATGCGCACTAAAATGATCGAGCTATGCAATGGAGATGCTCGCTGGGCTTGTCACTTGCTCAGCCAGGGCTATACCCCTGACACCTTTACCCCAGAACTTTTAAGAGCTGGCTAAAGATGTTCGATTATCATGCTGGCGAGAAATTCAAAATATTGCTCATAGGCACTGCAGCCTGTGCTTTTCTTGCCGGTGTGCTCATAATGGGTCTTTTGGGCGGCGGCGGCGAGCCAGCACATATAACAGAAGCACGCAAAAAACACAAAAAAATGCATACAGACCAGGGTGTAATCAGCTCTGACCATGCAGCTCGACAAGGTTATCAGCCAACAGACGTAAGACAGCCAGAAGAAGGAAGTGCTCAAAATCCTATGGGTGGGATTCAACCGCCCGGCGGAGGTCCAGCAGCCAATTACACAGTTACAGACTCGCTTGAAGCCAGAAACTTGATTGAAGCCTTTCTTCCATTCAGCTGGGACTTGAGCGCGGACACTGCTTCTACAAGCCAGGAGCGCGCAATTTTGTGTATGACCCCAGAATGTGCCCAATCCTATCGTTCGAGTATTTGGACTAAAGAAATGGCAGAACAAATATCACAGTCTGGGCTCAAAAGTACTTTTACACCAAGCAAAATAACTGTTGTTGGCACTAAGCCAGACGGAGCTGTTGTAATCGAAGTCGAAGGTACTCAAGTGCTTGAGATGGAAGGCAAAGGCCAGAAAAATCGCGCAGTCAAAATGGAATATTTGGTCAAAAATATAGGCGGCACAATGAAAATCACTGGCATCAATGAAGTCGGCGGTTAAAAATTCAAAAATATCCAAAAAATTTCTGATGATTTCGTACAAGTACCATGTACCTTGCCAAGGGGGATGAGTATTATCAAAGTACGTTTCTAGAACCTATCGAGACAGAGCTATGGCATACAGGGTAAAAACAGACGAAAGAGGCAACCCAGTCGGATACACCGATACAGCAACTGGCGAGCACCTCACACCAAAAGAGTACGAAAAGCGCGTGCAGATGCAGCAAATGGCACCTGCTCCAGCCTATCAAGTACAAAATCCGGCACTTGTTCAAGCGCCAACCATGCCATATCAGGCTCCTCAAATTCAGTACCAGGCTCCTCAATATGCACAACCAATGCAAGCTGGACAGACGCAAGCTGGTCAAATGCAGACTATGCAGCCTTATCAAGACATGGTTCACTATCCTGGTCATGGAACACTTCTTCCTACTGACGGAGTGAAAATCCAACCTAAATATACGCCCATGCCCGAGACTCAAATGTATCCGTATGGGCAGATGGCAACTCCTGGTCAGCTTCAAAGCGCACCCAATCAAATGCCCGGACAAATGCAAGGCATGGGACAAATGGCTATGCAACCACAAGCCATGGGTCAAATTCCAGCACCTGCTGCAGGAACAGAAGCGCTGAATCCACTTATTCAGCCCGGTGCTCGAATGTTGAACGGAGTTCAGCATAATGCCGCCGGTACAGCCGTTCCGATGCCTGCAAACGCTCAGGATCCACAAGCCCAAGATTTGCTAGGCACACATGCTCAGCCTCTGGGCAAGAGCTTGCGCATGGAATCGGTCAAAAAAGACCATCCACAACAGTTGCATCCAAATTTGCATCAAGGTCGCAAGGGTCATGGATTTCTTGATGCAACATCTATAGCTATTTTGCTTCCAACCCTTGTGCTTTTGGCGTTGATCATCGCAGCTGCGCACAAGAAGCGCTTGTTCCCATGGCAAACAATCCGCACATTCAACCCGCCGCTTGGCATCATGATGCCGCGCGACTACGAAAAATCTTTTGTCTGCCCGCCCAACTTGAGAAAACACGGGCGTCTTGGCAAACGCAATCCTAACGCCACCTGGACTGATGCAGACGGCGTCGTTCTGCCTTTTGGTTTCCTTGCAAGAACGCACTTACCGGTCACAATCCCGATGGGTCGCCTGCCAAACAAAAACATGTTCCTTGTAGCTCCGTCAGGTTCAGGTAAAACGACCTTGATGCGCGCCATAATCAAATCGTTGCTTGCAAAACCTTGCGTTATCATCGCTCTAGAAGCTAAAGCTAACGACCCCAATTTGGACCAGAAAAAAGAAGGCTTCAAATATTCAGTATTGCCAGAAGCGCAACACGCTGGATTTAACACCCTCTATTTCAACCCACTCGACACCGAGTCTGTGCACTGGAATCCGCTCGATGTTTCGCCCATTGAATTTGCTTCTTCTATTGTTCAAGACGTCAACTCACTTGATGCCGAAGAACAGCACTGGGCAGAGCGCGACCTTGGTTATATCGAAGGTCTTGCTCAATTGCTCAAATGGGGTGCCGTCATGGTGGTTGGCGAAGACGAGAATGGCTCAGCTTCAGCATTCGAACCACTGCCTTGCAATCCGTTTGGCTTGATGAAACTGGTTAACAACAGACGCAATATTGTCGAGTCACTTCGTCAAATGAAAAGCCGTCCCGACTTGAACGCATCTGACCTTGGTGAATTGACCCAGCGACTTTCGTCCATCATTAGAACAGATGCCGATTGGGACAAGAACATCCAGGGTGTTCGTGGTCGTCTGCGTGCATTCAAAAACGAAAGCATTCAAGCTGTTACGCACAGATCCAATATCGACTTGCGTGCTTGTATGCACAAGCCAACAGTACTTATTTTCGGTTCGCCAGCGTCTTTGGGACCTGACTCTGAATCGCTTGCTGCTTGTTTCGTATATCAACTGCAACAAGCATTGCACACCAGATACGGTACTATAAACGTGCTTCCTTTATTCGCGTTTTTCGACGAATATCAAACTTTAAACATCGATTTAGCCGGTAGATTGTCAGCTATCGTACGCGGCGCCAACGGCGGACTGACCGTTATTTTGCAGAACTGTTCGCAGGTTGCATCAGGTGGTGGCAAAGCTGCCGAGGCTGAATTGCGTACCATTTTCTCTAACAGTGCGATACGTGTTTGTTTGCATAACTCAGACGAATATACAGCCGCATTCTTCTCCGAAGAAATTGGTAAGCACGCAGTTGTTGTCCCAGGTATTGCGGACCACTATCAGGCCACTGGGTTTGGTATCTTCCCAACCAGTTGGAACAGAATTCACTCACAACAAGTTGTCGCCCGAGTCGACACAGATTCAATCAAACGTATGGAAAAACACCATGCACTGGTCTACCTGGCGCCAGCCGGTGACCCTGAATATGGTGAAACCAAACCATTCATGGTTGACCTGCGTGGTATTGAAGAAATCGCAAGACTCCACTTGCTGCACAATGTCTCAGGCAAGGACGATGATGGTCCCGATGACGACGGTCCAGATTCAGATGGGGGCTCACCTGAACAATCACATCAGGCTCAGTTCCAACCGACACAAACATCGCGTACTCTGCCTATGGCAGCCAAACAAGTCATGGGTCAAATCGTCGGTATGAGCACCGCTAATGCAGATGAGATTCCATCCAATGTGCAACCAGCTCAAGCAGCTACAAGTTATGCAGCACCTTCTCAGAATCAAATGGTTCAAGCTCAGCTGAATCCAATGGCTCAAGCTGCTCAAACAAATCCGATGGCTCAAGCTGCTCAGACTAACCCAATGGCACAAACGGCTCAACAAGGGCAAATGGCACAAAGCGATACTGGAGCTAATGCAGGCATATGCCCGCACTGCAACAAACGCGCTGGCAAAGGCAAATTCTGTATCGAGTGTGGAAAGTCTGTAGCCCTGGCACCCGCTCAATCTAATCAGATGCCTCAACCAGCTCAAGCTGTACAGGCGGCCATGCCGTCTCAAGCAGCTCAGTCCGCTCGCGCCGGTGCTCCTCAACCTCGCTACGGCGGGCTTGAAGTTCAAAACAGAGATGCAATGCCCAGCAAGCGTCCCTCGATGATCCCTAACGCCTCGCAAGTAGCACAAATGGCTCAAAGAGCCCAGCATCAGGCAAGCGCCGACGATCAAGGCTTTGGTCCACTTTCTCAAAGAGTGGCTAAAGACATGGCAAGCGCAAATGCAGAGCCAACTCAAGCACAAGCTCCGGTCATCACTAACCATCGTCAACCAGTCACTAGCCTGACACCTGACGTATCGAGACTTGGTCTCAAACCACAAACTGGCGTCGAGTTCTAAAGATCTAGATCTGGTTTAAAACTTGAGTGATTGCGGGTAGCTAATTAAGGTAGCCCAAAAATACAGGCAAAAATAAAGGCTTATGACCGAAAGAAGGGGTCAATCGGGCGCTCCTCGCACAAAGAAGCGGAACGTGGTTCTGATGGAACGGGACCTTACGACTCTGTTTGAAATTTTTGTGCATCGAACTATTACTTCTATTCAGTTGTCCAAGCTTGGCTTTCACGACGTCAGTTACGAAACAGCACGCAAACGCATAAGACGCTTACAGCAAGCTGGTTTTATTGGCTCAGCGACAAGTGGCCGCATGGAATATTCACGCGGACGCCCTGAAAATATCTATTTTCTGACACCGCTTGGAGCCAAAGCGCTGGAGCAGTATCGCGGTGTATCTTGGAATGATATTCCAACTGGAATGCCACACTCTTATCACAAAGAACACTTTTTACGTTTAGTCGATATTCGCCTTTTGCTAATGCAAGCCCAACAAGAAGGTATTATTTCCAGTTTTGAATTTCGCACCGGGCGAGAGTTCTGGCGCGAACTCACAAAGGAAGAAGCAATCGGCTCTGAAAACGCAGATGCCACCATCACTTTTCAATATGCATCCAATCAACCGCAAATAACAGTTTTACTTGAAATGGACACCGGCAATTTCAGACAAACTAAACATTGGGAGCCCAAAATCAATTCATTTCTAAAAACCGGTCTGCCTATATGGGTTATCACAGGAAGCGCTCCGCGCATAGGTAAGCTACAGCAGTGGACCCAGCCACTTTTAGATGCAAGCGGCGCCGGAGCAGGCAAATGCGTTTTTGCCATCTACGAAGATTTGATGAGTGCCGGCTTCTTCGGCGCGATCTGGCAGCGCACAGACGGGACAATCACCGATTTAAAACCAAAATCAATCACTCGCCCTTAAAAAAGTCTTCTAACACAAGCATGTTGTTTTGTCCGGGTAACGTGCACGGGTCACGGGTCACGTTTAACGGGTCACGTGTCACGGGATCCGTTAAATTCAAAACAGATAAGACAAAAACATCACGAATCACAAATTTCTGCGATTTTATTTCGCTATTGCAATTGCTCAGCGAAATGACAGGCAGAAAAGTGACCTGGCTCAATTTCGCGCAACGACGGATCGTCTATGCGACACTTTTCTTGCACCATTGGACATCTTGTATTGAAGCGACAGCCAGCAGGTGGGTTCGCCGGGCTTGGCAGATCGCCAGATAAAATAATGCGCTCATCATGAGCAAATTCGGGGTCAGGAACTGGGGCAGCTGAAATCAATGCTTTCGAGTATGGATGAAGCGGCTTGTTATAGACAGCCTGACAGTCCCCTATTTCTACTACACGTCCCAAATACATAACGGCTACTCGATCGCTTATGTACCGTACGACATCAAGATTATGCGCGATGAAAACATAAGTGAGATTGAATTCCTTTTTGAGATTCAAAAGCAAGTTTAAAATTTGAGCCTGTACGCTCACGTCTAAAGCAGAGACGGGTTCGTCTGCGATAATCAATTTGGGACGAAGAGCAAGAGCACGTGCGATACCTACTCGCTGTCGTTGTCCTCCAGAAAATTCGTGCGGGTATCTATCGAGCATAGACACAGAAAGTCCAACCAAAGAAATGAGCTCATCCACTTTTTTGTCGAGTTCTGCACCACTTGCAATACCGTGTACTTGAAAGGGCTCGGATAAAATTTCGCGAATAGTCATGCGCGGATCGAGACTTGCATAGGGGTTTTGAAAAACAATTTGAATGTTTTTGCGCAAATCTTTCATTTGAGCCTCAGACAACTCTTGCAAATCGCGGCCCATGAATTCGACTTTTCCGGAGCTTGCAGGCAACAGTTTCAACAAAACGCGACCAAGTGTCGATTTGCCGCAGCCAGACTCACCAACAAGTCCCAGCGTTTCGCCTTCTTTCACTTCTAAATCTATTCCATCGAGAGCTTTAATAGAGCCGGTTTCACGATTGAAAAAACCGCTTTTGATAGCAAAGTGTTTTTTGAGATTAGTAATTTTGACCAGGTTCATACTCATTTGATTATCTTACTTTGAATGATTCTGTGCTTCCAGTACCGGTCCCGTTCAAGAGAAAAGTGCATTCGACTTCATTTTCTTCGTCGTTTGTATCATTGACTTCTCGCATTTGAACATCGTCAGCTTCATTATCATTGGCGAGCATGCGCTTCAAACGCAGTCCGTCTATCAAGGGTCGTTCTTGCACAACTTCTACAAACGGCTCTTGCGTAGCAGGCAATAACTCGCGATAAGCTTTGAGCGGCAGAAGACTAGCATTTTGCAACTGCAAAGTATCTATCAACTGCCTTTCGTACTCTTCGTTTTTAATCAGTCTATGAGATATAGCGCCCCAATCAAGAACGAATGCCAATAAGCTTGTAGCGCAAAGATAGCCAAGCATTACATAACCAATTTTTTTGCTCCATTTGAACATCGACGCAAAACAAATCGCAAGCCAGGGATAACAAGTGAGTCCAAGCAATAGAGATGGACCTGCAGCAAAAATACTGCGACGCGCCCAATTAGGATGGCGCCACAATATGTAAGCACCAAGTACCGGCATCAAAAAGCTCAAACAAAGCCAGATCATACGCAGGCGCGGGCTAACAAAGTCTAGCGAACCAAAACGTCTGACCAATCTGTAACACAAGAGAAAAAAAAGAAATCCTACGATCACATCGAAGGGCAATTTTTTCAAACTTATGTCTTTGACTTCAAGCACTAGGCAATGGAGAAAAGTATTTTGGACTGCGCTTTCTTTTTCAGGGCTTTCATAGCAGCACGTTTGCCGGCTTCGACTGCACCTTCGATACAAGGAATTCCTTCAACGCTTGAATGAGCGAATGAAAAAACATCATTATCATTCTGCAAAAGATAAGCGTTATTCTCATACATATTTGGAGAGGTTACAGCCAGTGCGTGTCCCCATCGACTCAATACAACTCTTTCGAGATTTGGCATCAAATCATTCGATAAAGAGGCTACTTCCGCCAAGGTATCTGAGGCAAGTTTTTTACGATCGCCCTGGAATAACAAACCACGTCCAATAGAATTTGGTTCAAAAGGCATATAAACTGTCAGTACCTGCCCCATTTCTGGTCTATATGTACCGGAAACTTTGTAGGGAGACTCGGCAGTAATAATATCAGCGACTGTATTAGTAGTTGCGACCCAGTTGTCGTAACTGCCTCCAAAAACGGGTTTCTTTAGACACAGATTAGCTACCAGATAGGAGCCATATTTGTACTGAAGCAAACGTGCTCTCAGATCGTTATTCATATTCTTGGTAATGCGGGCTGTCACCATATGCGGTATGGCAATTGCAACGTGCTTGCATTCGACCTCGTGATGATGCCCCTTTTTATCGCCATAGACAATTTTGGCACCATCATCTTTGAGCTCAATTGACCAAACAAATACACCACGCTTGTACGAATCTGGTCTTGCTGCCACCAGTTTTTTAGCTAGAGCTTTAGCAACGCCTGGGTTGCCGCCAGGTGCTACATATGATGTGTGATAAAGGTCTTCGAGCAGAACGAAGCCAGATAATGCTGAAGTTTTTTCCGTGCCCACACAAAGGGCAGACTTGCAAAAGTTATCTAGTAATTTCACAAAATCTTTGTCGTAGCTCTTGAGATAGGACGCAAGAGATACTTTGTCTAAAGCGCGAGCATCGGGATCTTCAGCAAACCATTCTGCACCATCATTCTTTTTGTTGAACAAAATTTTCTTTGTATCAGCACGGATTTGATCCAGCTGTCCTTGCAATTTTGCGTCGCTGAGACCTTCTACACCATGGTGCCATTTCCCGGCCCAATAGAATGAATTCTTTGATGCTTCAAGCTTGGCTGGCTTTAACTCAGCATATTGCAAGAGTTCGGCCATATCACCTTCTGGCTCGCTCATATAGGCTGGACCGTAAGAAAAATCCATTCCGTTATATGTGCCAAGACGAGATTGCCCACCAAGACTGTCATATTGGTCTAAAAGCAAAAAGTTTTGGTCTTTGAGATTGTAGGCACAAGCAAGTCCCGCCATTCCGCCACCGACAATGACGGTATCGACTTTGGTTTTCGATTGACACTTGAATTTTGGCACTTTGCCATCCCTTAGCAAGTGTCCAAAAGTGAAATCGTCTCCAGTCCAGGGGTCGAGTTTATAGCCGCCTTTTGCGTAAGCAGCAGATGAGGAAGTTGGGTCGCTTAAGTAAGTTTTAGCTAGTTCAACTCCACTTAGAGCAAGTGTCGAGGACGCAATAAACTTGAGAAAGTCACGCCGTGACGAGTTTCCATCTATTACTTTTGGCACGCCTTATACCTTAACTGGGGATCAAAGCCCATTATGTCACCCTCAAAGCGGTATAAAATAGGCTCTTTGAAAATTGAACCCGAATTAAAAATCGCACGCACAGTAGTCAAGGACAGTCAAGGACAACCAAAAATGAACACACAAGTGAAAGAGGCGCAGGTGAAAGACGAGAAAATGCCACAAAGTCAGCTTAGCGACAAACTGACCGAAACGCTCAAAACAATCAGCGCAGGTGGCGCGCCAAAATATCACGCCAAATTGAAAGAAGATGGCAAATTGTTTGTTCGCGACAGACTAGCATTGTTGCTTGACGATGGTTCCTATATAGAAGACGGCATGCTTGCAAACTGCCTTGACAAGACCTTGCCAGCAGACGGCGTTGTTTGTGGTGTCGGCGCTATCAACGGACAAAAAGTTTGTTTCATGGCAAACGACTCAACAATCAAAGCGGGTTCCTGGGGCTGGAGAACTGTTGAAAAAATCATCCGTATTCAAGAAACTGCCGAGAAGTTGAGACTGCCACTAATTTATTTGGTCGACTCTGCAGGAGCTCGCATCACCGACCAGGTCGAGATGTTCCCTGGACGTCGAGGTGCTGGAAAAATCTTCCACAACCAGGTCAGGCTCTCAGGTTTTATTCCTCAAATCTGTTTACTCTTTGGACCATCTGCTGCTGGCGGAGCTTATATTCCTGCTTTCTGCGACATAGTGATCATGAACGATGGCAACGCGTCGATGTATCTAGGATCACCAAGGATGGCCGAGATGGTCATTGGAGAAAAGGTAACGCTTGAAGAAATGGGCGGCGCAAAAATGCACTGCTCTGTCAGCGGATGCGGAGACGTTTTAGTCAAATCAGAAGAAGAAGCTATCGAACTCTGCAAGAAATATTTATCTTTCATGCCTGCCAATTGCCATGATCGCGTCGAACTTGAAGACTCAATCGAACCAGCCGAATTTGAAAAAAATCTGGATCAAGTAATTCCAGAAAAAGAAAACGTGCCATTCGATATGCATCAAGTAATCGACAGATTGATTGATAAAGGCAGTTTCTTTGAAATGAAGAAACTATTTGCCGCAGAGATAATTACAGGATTTGCTCGAATTGGTGGCAGAGCAGTTGGTATCATTGCTAACCAGCCTCGTGTCAAAGGCGGCGTTTTGTTCGTTGACTCAGCAGACAAAGCAACTCGTTTCATCTGGCTTTGCAACGCTTTCAACATTCCACTTCTATTCCTTGCAGACGTTCCTGGATTTATGATTGGAACCAAAGTAGAGCGCGAAGGAATTATTCGAACTGGCGCCAAACTGATTTCAGCAATGTCTTCAGCAGACGTTCCTAAAATCTCGGTCATTGTGCGCAAAGCTTATGGTGCTGGACTCTATGCAATGTGCGGCCCAGCTTTTGAGCCCGACGCATGTCTTGCGCTTCCAACAGCCTGGATTGCTGTAATGGGTCCAGAAGCCGCTGTCAATGCTGTTTTTGCAAACAAAATTGCCGAAAAGCCAGAACTCGAACGTCCTGCCTATGTCGAGCAGTTGCGCCAGGAATATCGCGAAGACGTAGATATCTACAAACTCTCTGCCGAATTAATCGTGGACGGTATGGTTACACCAAATAATTTGCGCAACGAACTGATTTCACGCTTTGGATATTACGCAGACAAAGAAGTGCCGCTTCCAAACAAAAAACACAGCGTCTTGCCTGTTTAACAGAAGCGTTTAACACTCAATCAAATCGAAAACATAATTGCGGTCGGCAGTTATGACACAATTTCCGAAATAACATTCAAACGTTTCGGGGGTATAAGTCCTGCCGTGCGAATCATGAAATTCTTCAATGGCAAATTGAGTAGCATCGACCCATTCGTACACTTTTTGTTTGTGCTCTACTGGAACCCGAGCTAGCATTTTTGCAAGCTTCCATTTATTGCTGCGAAAACGAATAAAGCCATCTTCCTGGTCATAGTCTATTTTTTTGAATTTGACAAACGACTCGAATAAATCTTGAACCGGAAGCGGAGCCTCATAACCATGGGCTGCAATATAAACAGTATCATTCCAACTTGTTCGTATTTCGACACCGCTTCGATGCCGCATAAAACCATAAGAGCCCCACTTACTTTGGACAGAAGGAAAAACAGATCTAAAAGACTCGTCTTTTAAAAGCTCTTCAATCGATCTTTTCTCATTGGTTAAAAATTGACCTACTTCTACTAAATCAGCAAAAGTCAGAGGCACGTCGAAATCGAAGGCATAGTCTTTATTCTTTTGCAAAAATTCAGTATCTGGAAAACGCCCACGCCACAGTCCTTCTACCATTACCTCGATGCCATTAGTGCTAAGAGCAAGATAAATTTTGATCAAATCAAGCAAATCGATATCATCTTCGATATCTGGCTCATCATCTTGCAATTTGAATTTGACAGATTCGCCATCAATTTCATAGGAGTAAATGCGGCTTGGTGTTTCAATTTCTGACTCTGAAATTGACCCGTAAAGACAAAGTCCTGCAAGCTCTACAATAAATTCGCTCTGGCTATTGCCTTTAGCTACCAGATATTCAAAACGCTTTTTGTCGCTCATTTACAAAATCTACTCAGAAACACGCTGCCAAATTTCATACACCTGCCCTTGGCTGGTGTTGAACACGGTGGGACGATTTGTACCT
>CAZFKB010000092.1:0-12074 GCA_964519785.1 uncultured Candidatus Obscuribacterales bacterium
TTCAGTACGTACTGAATCAGGAAGGCTTCGTGACCTTCCTTGCGTACAACGGACTGAAGGCAATGGACCTTATTACCAAAGAGAAGCCTGACCTGGTCATTCTCGATTTGATGATGCCTGGCATCGACGGCTACGAAGTTTGTCGTCGCATCCGTGCCACGGACAAAGAGACACCCATATTGATGCTCACAGCGCGCACTTCCGAAATCGATACGGTCGTAGGGCTCGAACTTGGCGCCAACGACTATATTGCAAAACCAGTGCGATTGCGCGAGCTTGTCGCGCGGGTCAAGGCGCATTTGCGCGAAGCGCCAGAAGTGCAAGTAGCGTCTGGCGGAATTCGACTGGGCGAATTATCTATAGATCCAGAATCGCGCACAGTAAAAGTTTCGGAGCGCGATATCGACCTTACATTTAAAGAATTCGAATTGTTGTTGGCACTTGCTCGTCAGCCCAATCGTGTATTCTCTCGCGACCAACTCTTCTCGCAAGTATGGGGCTCGGATTTTCTTGGCGAAAGCCGAACGGTTGATGTGCACATAAGATATCTGCGCGAAAAACTGGAAGAAAATCCAAGTCAACCAAATCATATTCTCACTGTGCGTGGGGTAGGTTATCGTCTTGTCTGGACCTAGAATCGTCGCGTTAACCATTGCGATTCTGGCTCTAACTCTAGCTGCGCCTTCGCCTTTGCCTTTGCGTGCAGAAATGCCTGCTGAGCAATTGGGCAAAATGGGCGAGAAAGTTGCGCCACGTGATGAAAAAGCGGTCTGGAATAAAAAGTACGATCGCAAAATGTATTTGTTCGGCAAAAAGCCGAATGTTTTTTTTGCTGAACAACTGGAAAAACTTACGCCTGGAAAATTGCTGCTACCAGCTGAAGGTGAGGGGCGAAACGCCGTCCACGCAGCTAAACAAAAATGGCAAGTCGATGCTTTCGATGTGAGCGAGGTTGCCAAAAACAAAGCATTAAAATTAGCCGACGACGAAAAGGTCTCAATAAATTATTTTGTTGAAGACGCATCAATAGTGGATCTAAAGCCTAATTATTATGATGCGGTGGCGGTAATATTTTTCCAGCCGCAAGACAATGAACGAACATCAAAGTTTCTATCTAGTCTCAAGCATTCAGTGAAGCCTGGTGGTTCGATAATTATCGAAGGTTTTGCCAAGAAACATTTGAAGCTTAAGACCAAATTTGGTCCTAAAGATCTTTCTTGTATGTATGAGAAGAGTTTTTTTAAACAGAATTTCAAAGACTGGAAAATCACCCTAATAAAAGAACGTAAAATCGTTTTAGATGAAGGGATGCACGATGGTCAAGCAATTGTTGTAGACCTGGTGGCAAAGAAACCAGATGAGAAGAAATAGTCAAATCAGATTCAAATTTGGACCGGCAGTGGCGGTTGCTTTATCTATGGTTTTATCGAGTAACACTTGCGATGCTCGAACCAAGCATATATCTTCTTCCGCCCCGAATGACTATCCGCGACTTGTCTCTGGCGCCAAAACTGCTGAAGGAAAATTGGCGCTCGAAATTGCAAGAGCTGCTTTTATCGCTAACACTCCACGTTTGTGGGAGTCGGGCGATGAAGTCAAAAGCAAGGTCAAATCAGTTATTTTGTGCCAGAACAGTCAAGTTGAAATGTGGCACAAAGACGGAGCAGTCGACACAATCCCCGACAAAGATGGATTTAGTTTTGTTTATATTCAGAAAAACAAATACGCCGGCAAACGATTCGTTATTTCGCAATACACTCACAGTTGGCGTGGTGACATGCGTTCGCTAATTCGGGTTCCCGAAAATTTAAGCCAGGAAGAAATTTTTAGTGTATTGCGTCCAAGTGGTGGCGAAGAGGTATCTGACAAAAAAGGTGCTGAAGAAATATTTGTTGATTCTTGGAACGGTCCATGGATAGCCGAGAAAGATGGTGTTAGCTGCGGCATCAACACTAATCACCCAGCCGAGCCTCTAGGTGATTGGGTGGTCTATGGATTAAAAGGTAATACCGACCTTGTTGCAAGAATTGCTTTTCGTCCCGATGTCAAAGATACTACGACTTTGATTCCAGACGGTCCACTAAGAGAAATTGCTAAATTGCTCGACTCTATTATTGGCATTCCATCTACAGATCAAGGCACTCTTAATACTAATGGGCGCCTTCACGCTGATGTTAAATATTTATGGATGGATCTGGTTTATCGCCCCTGGACTATGGGCACCGCATACAATACCAGGGCTCGGGTCGAGCGAGGATTGAAGACATGGTCCAAAGGCAGCAAAGTCTACAAAGCTCAATATGATCGATTGAAAGTCTTGTACCCACAGGCTGAGTTGCAGTTAGCTCAGCACTATAAGACTCGCTTCGGCTGGAGCGACGCACGCTCAAAGCAAGGCGCAAAGATCTGGATGGATACAATTTATAGAGCGCATTTTGTTTTTCCGTCAGATGGTTGAAAATCTTTTTTCGCTTTAGTACCCCTAAAATCAAAAAGAGTTAGTTGAAAGCTTTTCTTCCCACAAAGCTTTCATTTAAGTCCGGAGTGTTTGAGGGGGTTATAAGCCAAGATATCGAAATTTAATTTTTGAATGAGTTTCGATTGATTGTGAAAGCCTTACCAATGAAGATGAGGAATTCTACCCAAAATAGATACTATGAAAAACTGCAAAGTCAATATGGCTTGAGCACTAACTATTAGAAACGCAAACCACTTCAATTCTTTGTCTGAAGAGTTTAGTTTGAAGTGGTTCCACAATGCAAGACACCAGGCGATGCAGGAAATGAATAAAGCAGTAAGAACCTGATATGGCCAACTGCCTTCAGGAAAGATAAACATGTCATCTGTACTTTTGACGCTTAAGTAGCCTAAAAAGGATGAAATGAAAATTGGATAAATGCTGGGAGTGAGCAGCACCAGGAATGTTTGATTAGTAAATTTTGGGGGCTTCGGAACTAAAGCGAATCCCAAAGTAGTCGCAATTGCTAATGGAAACAGGCAAAAACCAGAAAGCCCGCAGAACGGCCATATTAACGTGGTAATGTAAATCTCAATGCTCAGGATGCCGAACAATTCTGTATTGAAATTGAGATTAAGTAAGTCTTTCAAATCATCGGGCGGAAAAATTCTTGTCACTGAAAACATTGAAAAAAGGATAACCAGAGAAATGATCGATAGAGAAACTGGAAGAGTTTTCTTTAGCTCTGTAGTCATTATCGTGTTTGAAGCTTATAGATGATTTCGTCGATCATCGTTTGAATCTGATCGTGCAAATTCTTCGTGACGCTGCTTAATAAGCCATGAGCGTCATTTTGATACTGGTCGGCGAAAGAACCAAGATTGGTTGGTTCTGCGATTCTGACATAAACATTTCGATTAGCTAATTGCTGAGGACGTTTGATTTTGTAGAGGTCCCGCTCTTGCTTTAAAAGGGCTTCTGCGATTCGGTCTTGTGAGTTGCCTGAGCCGTAATAGCTTGGGCGCCAGCTTACTAGATGTTCGACCATTTTCAGATCTTCCAGCTCTTTCATTTTTTGCGGAAAATTCATTTCTCGCAGTTCGGCGCCTAATTGCCAGGATTGATCGATCAAATTCTTTTGAGCCAGGAGTCTTTTTTGATGCTTTTCTTCAATCAATTCAAGAAGAGCTTCTTCAGTTTCGGTAATTTCTTGTCCTAAGTCTTTTTCTTCTGCGTGACTTAAATTGATACCGTACAACTTTTGTTCGCGATGCAATAAAGTTTGCTGAATTCTATGCAATCGCTCAGTGAGCGATCCATCCATTTTGGGCAGAGAGAGCCGAGTTTCCATTCGAGTCATGCGGCGGCTCAGAATATCTTCTATCGATTCGGGATAGTGATATTTAATTGCCATTGGAATGAGAAAAGCTGACCACTCGGGATTTGATTTTCGCTGATCCAGAATTGCATCCATGGCAATAGAAATTGCGCCTGCGTGAAAGCGCTGTATTACCTCGTTTAGATAAAATATTTCGCCCTCTGGAAACATAACCAGCACATCTTTTCCGGCTTTTACTAAATCGACTGCATAGTCTTTCGCAGGCTTATCGTGAGCGCCACGATTGACTGAAAAATAGCCGAGGCTCTGTAATGCTTTGCCAGCTAGCCCGAAGTCTTCGTTGAAAGCCTCGCGATTGCACATAATCATAAATCGTTTACCGCAACGACGCGCGAGATCCAGGCATACACGTGGGTCCATTTCATCTGCGTGATTAGAGACAAGAATTAGTCCGGCGTTTTGAGGCAGAGACCGCAGAATATTCAAATCGTAGTCATCGATAAATAACTTGTTGGTCAGTGCGAGTTGTGCGCGAATGACAGCTTGTGCTGTTTTGATCACCAGGTCAGAAGGCTGAGCCGGAAGAAATGTATTTTTGAATGTTGGTTTGTTTGAAGGCATGAGATGATTATAGTTCTTACTTTTGCACTTTTTGAAGCTTGATTTGCAGTTTAAAGTTATCGTTTCAGTAGCATTCGTCTCCAAGGAACCTATTTTGACCGCCCAAGACTACCCAACACAAATACGTCAGCATCACCAGCAATTTTTTGGTATCGAGCCTAAAGTACATAAGTGGCTGGATGACACGCTCAAAGAGTTGCCGAGTGATTTTCGAATCTTCGAATTTGAGCCGAGCGAGCCGCGAAACGTTTGGACTTACGCTACTTGTTGTATGTGGCAAAAGAGTGACATGACGCCGGCAGTGCCGCAAGGGCGCCACCAGAATGAGCTTATCGAATTGCATTTATTTTCAAAAGAGCGCTCCACTTATAAAAGCGGTCCGGGCAATCATGTCGAGCTGCTTCAATATCTTGCGCACTATCACAGAACAAACGAGCGCATTGCATTGTCTCACTGTATCCCATTCGAGCGCCCATGGATAGATGAGTCTGAGTGTACGTATGGATTAATAACCTATCCGTATCTGGATGGTCCTAAGCTTGAGATGATGGAGCTGGAAGACGTTTTTGTTCAATCTTTATGGGTTGTGCCTATTACTCAAAAAGAATTCGATTTTCAAGCTGAGATTGGCACTTTTGAGCTCGAAAAAATGTTTTTTGAAGTTGCTCACGAGCGCGTAGACTATTTAGATACGCCAAGGCGCAAGAGTTTTGTTGGTTGAAATGACTGTCTCGGCTGGCAAAAATAGCTGTTATTCTTGCGGGAAATTCGGCTCTAGATCACTTGATTCAATATTTTGATCGAAATTGATTTGAGAGTAATTATAGGTGGTAACCAATTCTCTTTCTTCAGCATGCGACTCGGCTTTCCGCATTATTTGAACAATTTGTCTAATATAGAAATCTAGAGAATCTATCCACACTGAGTATTCGGTTATTCTTCTAAAACCATTCAAAACAAGGCATTTACGCTCGCCTAGCATTTCTTCTCTTTTTATTTGTGCGCCTTCCAATTCCAGCCATAGAGGGCGAATCGAAAACAAGTCTGGCATCAAAAGCGAAGGTATGTGAATCACAGATGCTGATGAAGTTCCCGTCGCGCCGCTCACCGGACCGCTCAGGCTGCTGTAATCCTTTTGCTCGATGCTTGAGCCTGCAAGAGTATGGCGCGTCCTATTCGACCAGACTACCGTCACATTGTCTGGTCCCGATTTTCCAAGATGAGGATGATACTGTCTGAATTCGAATCTAAATCTGTCATCGCGCACAAAAGCCGTTTTGAATCGAATATCTCGCACTGCTGGGTCGTTTTGAGAGCTTGCGATGCCATTGTCGCTATAGCTTTTGCACTCCGCATATTTCTTGCAGGTAAGTTCGATTAAGTCCTGGGCGTCTTTCACTGAATTTGATACCACGCATCTATTACTTTATCTACTGAAATCGGGTTCTTCATCAGCCCCCTGTGCGTGCCTTCCGGTTCGGTCATGAACAAGTCGAATTTGCCGCCGCGCTGTTCGATAGATTTTTTCATTTCCCAGCCAGCTATTTTAGGGGTTGGAAGAAACTCGTCTTTGTCTCCATAGTAAGCAAAAAAGTGCTTTTTGCTATAGATTGTTGCATTTGTAGAAGCTAGTATCGGGCGCATATAAGGCGGTGGATTATCACTTGGGTATGTACCCGAATTCAACAGAAAAGAGTTGAAATAATTGTTGTATTTGTCATAGTAAGCAATGGCTGGAAGATAAGTGGCGCCTCGACTGAAGCCATGTAAGAGATTGTTGTTGCGCTTGAGAGCTGGATATTTTTTCAACAGTTCATTCAGACGAATAGAAATACTCTTGTACACTGCGTCAGGCTGCATATAGGTTTCATTTTTGAGCCACCATTGCACCGCTACAATGGCAAATTTCTTTTGAGATGCATATTTATACCAATCGAAAATTTCGGCTTCTGCAAGTCCATGCGAGCCATGCATGGTGACTAGAATCGGAATCGAATTCTTCTTTGCGTTTGCAATGTCTGGCGGAATGAATTCGGTAAACTTTGCTCCAGCGTTTTTGTCTTCGCTGACAGCTACTCCGGGCCAGCTAAGGCACTGCATGTGTGGTTGCGCTTTGGCACTGTTTTGAATGCACAAAGAAACGGCTATAACGAGCACAAATTTGCAAGCATTCTTTATTAAGTCCTGGGTCTCTTTCACAAATTCTGCCAAAATAGATAGGTTGGGCGAGGGGCTAAAAAGATGAAGTTGCATAATTTAGCCCTAATTATAGTTGGTTGTGCTCTAGCGGCAACCTTTGCATGTTTGGAATATAAGCCCAAAAGACTGCCTGCAACACCTGTTGCCAAACAAGAAATTTTGAGTTCGCAGCGATTCGAAAACTTTTATGGTCTCGATACTTTTGCATTTAACAACGAAGCGTACTTTGTTTTGATAAATGAGAAAGGCACCGCACTTTATAAGTTGTCTAATTCAAGATTGGCACTCATTCCCGCGGAGCTCTTTCCGGATAGTCAAAAACTTATTCAGTATAAAGTCGATTCCAAAGGGCGATTAGCTTTGATTCTTGAAGAGCGTAATGGGCTGATTGCGGAAGTTTTGGATATGTCTAATCGCATTGAGATTAAGCTTGGCAGGCTGGAGCACGAAAATTTGGGGCATTCACTATGTTGCGCTGATATCTTATGTGATGGTGATGGTCTCTATATTTGGCACGAGCGCCAGCTTTTGAAGTTTGACTTATCTAAGAAGCTGCCCTTAAAGGTTTTCGACCAGAAGCTGAATCTACAATCTTCAGACAAAGGTAATTTAATTGATCACGATAGCAGGGTGTATCTTAATATTCACGACGGAAATATCCATTATTTTGAGCCCAAGAGTCCAGTTTTGCATTCAGAAAAAGCGCCACCTGGAACTTTTCCATCCGTTGGCGATAGCCGCGATGGTTCAGGTGGATTGAAATGGGATCCCAATTGGCCTGAACCGAATGTTAGAGTAGAGAAGGTCTTTGATTTTGGAAGACCAGTGATTTTATCTGCGCAACAAGAGGTTTTGTATCTCGATGAGTTCAATCACTGGAGTAAGATAACTTCGCACGTTGATTTGTTTGAGCACTGTACTTCTTATGGAATTGCAAATGGAAAAATTTTGTTTGTCGGTCGACGCAAAGAAGGTGATGGACAAAGGAATTTTCGCAACATCATCATTTTTGACACCATAACCAACACTTACCAGGTTTTGACTCTTGATTTGGGATAGCCACAAAATTCCTTTCAAGATTCCTTGCGATATCCGCTCTTGAATTCCCTCTAAAAGCTTATTTAGTGCTATCTTTTGCTCACAGGTAACACGGGCAGGCACACTTATGAGGGGAGCCGCTATGGACTTCTATTTGTTTCCGGGGACCATTTTAAAAACCGCAGAGCTAAGCCAGGTAGGCGGTAAGGGATATTCGCTCATTGCAGGTTCTGCGTCTGGACTGCCGGTTCCGCCCGGGTTTGTACTGACGGTTGCCTTCTTTAGCTCTTGGCTTGAAGAGCTGAAAAAGTCAGAAGAATGGAAACAATTTTTGCAATCGGCAAATGCAAACAATGGCGATCTTGACAAGAAATGTGCCAAGCTCAAGAAATTAGCCCTGAAGTTAAAACTGAATGAAACGCAGAGAGAGACGCTGGAAAAGGCACTTTCCCAAATTCCATTCGAAGGGTCATACAAAGGAAAACAATACGCAGTGCGCTCTTCGTCTCCAGAAGAAGATCTTGAAGGTTCTTCTTTCGCTGGTGGCTATGAAACCATTCTTGGTGTCACATATAAATCGATGGAAGATGCTATTGCTCGTGCGTTTGCTAGCTGTCTGGATTTACGCATTGTTGTGTATAAGCGTCAACATGGCTTCGATATTACAGACCCTAAAATTGCAGTAGTCGTGCAAGAACAGATTGCAAGCGAAGTCTCAGGGGTTGGATTCTCAATGAATCCCTTGAATAACAATCTTGACGAAGCTGTATTTAACGCCAACTGGGGATTGGGCGAAACTGTTGTCGCCGGGCTTGTGACGCCAGATTATTATCGAGTCAACAAAATCTCGATGAGTATTCTCGATAAAACACTTGGTTCTAAAGAAACTTCTATCTGGTTGAACGATACTGGAACCGAAGCCAAAGAGAATCATCGTTCTGATGAATTCACTTTAGACAATAGACACGTTGGAAAACTGGCGCTTCTGGTCAAACAAGTCGAGCGCATTTATAAAAAGCCAATAGACATTGAGTGGGCTTTTGCAAAAGACAGGCTTTATCTTTTGCAAGCAAGACCGATTACAACATTTGTTCCATTGCCACCAGATATGATGACTGCGCCAGGCGAGCGCAAGCGCTTGTATCTTGATTTGACCATTGCGGCTCAAGGAATGCCCAAGCCAATGTCTACCATGGGTTCGTCAATCTTGACTTATGTGCCTTCTGCTGTAGGCAATATTTTGCACCTGGGGCGCTTCAAAGCTGGCTCAAAAGGCGCGATTGTAAGCCTTGGTCATGGGCGGATTTACGTCAATGTTTCAATTCTTCTGGCGCTTGCAGGCAAGAAAAAATTTGTCGAGCTATTTTCCAATATGGATCCGCTGGCAGGCAAAATCATAAATGAGCTCGACGAAGACACGTATAAAGATCACAACCCACTTCTGGGTTTTGTACCTGTTCGCCTCGCTACAGTGGCTCCGCTACTGGCTCCGCGCATAATGCGTGCGCGCTTGCAACCGCAAAAAGCGTTGATGGATTTGAAAGTGGCTCTCGAGCGATTCGAATTCGATGCTCAAAAACTGGCTGATTCCAATAAGCCTTTGCCCGAATTCACTAAGCGTTTGCTGAAAATGGTCGCCGATGTTGTTTTCATGCACTGTGTACCCTTAGTGGTGACGTCGCGTCTGGCCTTGACACGAATGAAAGAGCTGGCTAAGAACGAGCCCAAAGAAGTGCTTGACCAGCTTGAGCTTGCTCTACCAGGAAATGTCACGACAGAAATGTCGCTTGATCTATATAAGGTATCTCAACTTTTACCCGAGTCTACCCCGAGCGATTTTAATTCGTGGCTTGCAACTGATGCGTCTCCCGAGTTCAAAAGAGCCTGGTGGACCTTCTTGGAGAACTACGGTTTTCGTGGACCTGCCGAAGTCGATATTGCCTCGCCGCGATATTATGACGACCCGCAAATGCTCATAGAGCTTATGATTTCAATGCGCAAGCAGTCTATCGAAAATCCAGAGCAAAGTCAGGTTTCGCGTTTTGCCGAGAACGAGAAGAAGCGTCGCGATACATTCAAGCGATTGAGTGAAGAGGTAGGTCGCAAAAATTGGTTTTTCAAACAAGAATTTAAATCCTTATATAAGATTGTTGAATCTATTGGCGGAATAAGAGAAACGCACAAGTACTACCTTATTTATGCTTTGCATTTATTGCGGCTTCGTTTGCGTCGCGAAGGCGAGGAACTAGTTGATAATGGGCGCTTGAGCGCGGTAGACGATGTATTCGATTTGACTATTGCTGAGCTCGATAGAGGCATCAAAGATAAGTCTGTTGATTTGAAAGTACTGGTTGAAGCCAATCGCAAAGAACGCAAGAAACTCGACAGTGTGACTGAGTTTCCGGTCTTGATTGATTCGCGTGGATATATACCGCGCTTGCCTGCACCACCTGTGGGGGCTGGCGAAGTGGCAGGGATTCCAATATCGTCTGGAGTGGTGCGCGGTAAAGTGAAAACACTCAGAACCCCCGATGAAAAGCCATTCGAGAAAGGCGAAATTCTGGTGGCGCGTGCTACCGATCCCGGCTGGACTCCACTATTTGTGAATGCAGCAGGTGTCATTTTGGAAGTTGGAGGTGTCCTTCAGCATGGTGCACTCGTTGCTCGCGAATACGGGCTGCCTTGCGTTGCTGGTATCCCAAAAGCTTGTGAAGCATGGGAAGACGGCACCCTGGTCGAGGTTGATGGGTCGTTGGGTATAGTGCGTCGGATTGAGTCTGTTCCGGTTAAAGTGCAATAGCAATTTATACGTAATTGCCCCACTGCAAGTTCGGAAAAGCCCTGTAGTGGGGCTTTTTTGTTTCAAAAAAACTTTTTGGTCTTCGTGGTTTTCCCAGTGACACACCCCTTGTAGCTGAGTTACATTGAGTGTGTTGATGGACATGGCGTTTTTAAACCATCAACTTGCTCAAAGAGCAATGGCGTAGACGGGAAAGAATGAAATGGTATCGAGACCAGTAGCACTATTAAGCTTGTCTTTGGCAGCGTCCACCTCCTTCTTCGCAGGGAATGTGGCATATGCACAAAGCGCAAACAGTAGAACCACATCCGATACCGTGTCGTTTTTAAAACAAAGCTTGGATACACTTTCAAGTCAGCCCTCTCACCAAACAAATATAAATGGAATCACTAAAACTACTGGCCATCAGGGAAGGCCGCGGACCAATCTTTCGAGCGATGCTTTTTCTTCTAGATCGCAAGCGGCATCGAGCCCCAAATATTTACCGGAGCTCAAACTGCCAACACGTGCGGAATTAGCGAAAAAGCAAATGGCAAGCGCATCTGTGAATGTGACCTCACCTTCGGTTTCTCCCGAAATTATGGCGCAATATCCAGATTTGCAAAAACGTAATTTCAGTATGCCACCACAGACGGCACTAGGGCTGTCGGCGCAAAGCAGGGAGGAGCTAAGTAAACTGACAGATCAAGTATGCCTGCAGCAGGGCATGCTGAACGCAAACAGAGCAAATCAAGTTCAATTTCAAGCACCGGTAGAAGGACAGGGTCAAGCTCAAGGAATGAGCCCCAATACACTCTACGACCGCGTAGGTCCCCCGCCTTTTCCTCTGTGCTTACTTCCAGAAACATATTGGAAGGACGTTCTGCACAAAACAACGGCGAGAAAACCAATTACATCACAAATTGCACCGCAAGGACCAAGCTATGTTCCTGGTCTACTGAGCAATATCCAACAACGAAGAGGTACACTCAAAATGCATACATCTAGCTCCAGTTTTATTTCCACCGCCCAAATGGCTCGCGTAAGCGGAGACGAAAAGGGTAGCCATAAGAAGAAAGCTGGCACACGACAGATGAAGCATACATCTCTTTCAGAGTCTTATTTCACAGTTTCGAGTTCGTCCTCATTCGGCAAGGCGAAAGCGATGACATATCCAACATATTACAGTAGCGTTCAGTTCCCTAATTAAGTGGGACGCGCACACTCGATAAAAACAGATTTTTGGGAGCGCCAAAGAGGCGCGGATTGACAGGGGAAAAAACGGAAACACACGAGTATAAGGGTTTGGGGAAGCGCTTATACTCAATCAAGGCGGACGAGGCGTTTAGGAGGCGCTTACCGCGAATAAAAGACAGATGCAAAAAAGCCTGCGGTTTCGTACCGCGGGCTTTGCATTTTTTTCTTACTGGAATCGAATAGAATATAGTCTGGTTGAAAAAGGAGTGAAGAATTTGAAGCGCAGAGTATATCTATCGACTGTAGTTTCTTTGAATCTATCTTGTTTGATTTTAGGTTCGAATTTGATTTTGCAAGCTCAAGAAGCAAACGATGATGCACCTGTACGCGAGTCACTCACATCCGCTGCAAATGCTGATCCGCTTGATATTTACAGAGAGGCT
>CAZFKB010000093.1:0-5971 GCA_964519785.1 uncultured Candidatus Obscuribacterales bacterium
TTTGAGAGCCTAGCTTGGATAGGTCGCCTCTTAGTGTGGCTGCAGCAAAAAAGGTAGCGATAGAGCAAAAATTGATTGTCATCAAATTGCTAAGTTCGATAGGCAATTTCCATTTTTTTGCTGTCAAACATATTGAAAGTCCAATAACTGACCCTAGAACACAACCGATTACAACACCTACTTGCTCGTAAGATATCGAAGGTAAAAGCGGTGCAAGAAGCGCCTTCAAAGGAGTGGTGCAAGTCAGCTGAATTCCTGTAATACATCCTATAGACAAAGCACAGAAAATACTTACTATCCAGTCCTTTACTCTGTCTCGTTTGACTTGTTTTTCGTTTACGAAATATCCAAAAAATATTGCAACACTCAGTGCCCAGTTCCAGTAAGAGCGTTCACTTGTAACAATACAAATACTCAGCATGTAAACAGCACTACAAGCAAGAGCAGCGTATGCAATACGATTCGAAAACGCACTACCTGAAAGAATTGAAGACCACCCGGCTGAAAGTGCCACCATCCAGGTGATTATCGTCCAGACTGCTGCATTTTCGGTCGCACCAGATGTTGCTTCTATTGGGACATATGCACCAAAATGTAACTGCGAAATGGGAACAAGCAAACAAAGCAACACGCACAGACGAAAAACAGGCAACATCACAGACAGACTTTCTGGCGGTGCCTCTGACAAATCAAGCCGGTCCTTTGAATAATCGCGCCAGTAAAATCGCGAAATTACGTTCCATATAGATTGAACAACTTTGTTTTGAGTCAATTTTTGCCAATGCGGTGCCACTGCAGGCAGTGCAACAAAAGCTTTCAAAGGTCTTGTGAGCCAATCGACTACAAATGCAAGTGCAGGAAACAGTCCGGCTAAAAAATTACCGAATTTACGCAGAGTAGCAATGATCTGAAATGGATTCATTGTGCCTCGCTTCGCCTGTAATATTTAAAAATTGGTATGCCAAGGAGCCATGCCAAAAGACCTGCGACCTGGTGCTTCCAGTTTACACAAAAGATAGCAGAGTATCCCCAGATTGCCACAACGAAAATTGCTAGACAAATAACCAGCAGATTGCCATTTTTTCCAATTTTAAAAGGGCGCAACATCTGAGGATCTGTATATCTCAAACTGACCACGCAAATACCATAAAATATTGCCACAAATGCATACATAAAGCCAAAAGTTTCAATCAAAAAAGTATAGGCATCAGAAATAGCGCCAGTTTTTGTAAGCAAATTCGCACCAAGTGCAATAATCAATAAACAGATTAATTGAAAGTTGAGGGCAAAGCGCGGAACACCAGTTTTGGGATCGAGCTTTGCAAATTGGGCGGGAAATAATTTAGTCATTGCCATTGAATAACTGACCCGGGCTAATCCCATTACAGCTGCAAATCCGCAAGCAAAAATAGAAAGTATCACAAGCCAAACAAATAACTGTCCATACATGCTTCCGGCCAAAAAAGAAGTGATACCAGAACAATTGGCTTCAAGATTGGTTCCATTTACAAGCACAGTTGAACCATCGGGCGAAAGGGTCAAAAATGCGCCCGAAGAAATCGCAAGCGCAATAGCGATATAAATTACAGTAACTGTTGCCAATGTCAAAATAAGTGCTCTTGGCACAGCATGACGTGCATCTTTTGTTTCAAAAGAAATGCACCCGGTAGCCTCTATAAATGAATAGCCCGCCAGAGCCAGCATTGATATAGAGCCAAGTTTTTTGGTCAACGATTCGACACTCAGTGACTTGAGGTCTGCGTTCAAAAGAAAATTTTCAACTGGATGCTGAGCTTTTAGAAATACCAAAAGAACAAAACCAATGGCCATCAAGAGTTTGATTATAGTAAAAACATCATTGAGCCTGGTCGCTTTTCCAGCGGGTAATAAATTAAGCACTGTAATTAGACAAAAGAAACAAATTATCACTATGGGCCCAAACCAAATAGGCGAGAGCTGAGTTCCACCGTACAAAAGCAAGGAGCCAAGATTGCAAACTCCATTTGCAATGCATGCAAGACCAACTGTATTTGAAATCCAAAAAAGCCAGCCGCATAAAAAGCCGACCAGTTCACCTTCATGAGGAATCAAGCGCTTTAGAGCATAGTACTTATAAACGTAAGGTCCACCTGCGCTTGGAAACATCGATGAAAGTTCCATCAATATAAGAGCCAGAGGTAGTGTCACTATGGCTGCAATAATCCAAGCAAGCAGAGTAGCGATTACGCCTCCGCGTGCAAGCATCGCAGGATGAATAAGCCACGCCATCGAACCAATTAAACAACCAACTCCAACCATCCAGGCACTAAAAGGAGTAATCTCCACTTTCAGTTGTTCGGCTTTTGAAAGCGTTTCATTATCTGCTGCGGTCATACGGCAAAGACTACCAGCGATGGTACGCTGGATGACCTGGTTTAACTGCAACAAACAAACCTTCAGCAGTAGCGCAAACTTTGCCCCCGGCAGACAGATCACCAGATATGGTGGCACGGTCTTCTTTAGCGTCGATCACCCGAGCTGACATTTCTACTGTTTCTGAAAACGGTGTGGGACGTAAGTATTTGACAGACAAAGATGCAGTGACAGTACAAGGCGGCTGGTCTAGATTGTTCTGATTCTTTAAATGCCAGGCTGCTGTCCAATTGCAATGACAATCAAGCAGACATGCAATCAATCCACCATACAACATGCCTGGAAAAGCCTGGTATTTAGCTTCGGCATCAAAGCGACACAAAAGCACGCCTTCTTCGCCTTCTTTTGGAAAGCTTTTGATTTGCAGTCCATCTTTGTTAGCTGGACCGCAGCCATAACAGATGCTGTTAGGCGCAAATTTCTCTTGCAGGCTCAAATGGTTCGTCATGATTTTTTATAGTAACATATTGGCATGCGGACAAAGATTTACATTAGTTTGCTTATCCTAATTTTGATTTTTGGCATGTCTTTCGTTGTACTTAAGAAGAGAGTTTTGGCGAAACCTAGAATCACTCATTCAGATGCCATAGAAAAATATAAACCCAAGGTAGAGGCGGTTCTCAAGTCATTCTGTCAGAAAGAGGGCATTGCCTATCCTCCCCAACACATTTATCTGGTAGGTCTGAAAGAAGAGAAAATACTGCGAATTTACGCACAAAAAAGCGCCACAACCAAAGCAAAACTAATTCACACATACGACATTATTGCCGCAAGCGGCACAGCTGGTCCCAAACTCAAAGAAGGCGACGGGCAGGTGCCAGAAGGCTTTTACAAATTAGAATCGTTCAATCCAAACTCGCTTTATCATCTTTCCTTGCGAGTGAATTATCCTAATCAAGAAGACAAAGCGCACGCACAAAATGAAAAACGCACCAAACTTGGTGGCGACATAATGATTCATGGAAGCAATGCTTCGGTCGGTTGTCTGGCGATGGGCGACGATGCGATCGAAGAAATTTATGTGCTTGTGAGTGATGTGGGCATAGAAAATGTAGACGTCATTCTTGCGCCCTGCAACTTGGCAAAAGACAAACCCAAAATTAAAATGGACGAACAGCCCGAATGGCTTGCCGAGCTATATAAAAGATTGACTCAAGCACTCACTGATCTTGGTTAGTGCTTTTTATTCCAGCGATATTCGGTGACCATTCCATCTGAATGGATAATTTCTCCACCGCGTGGATGACTAGGCTCATAGTAATAGTATTCAGCCCAAGGGTCTTGATAGGTTGTTCGTCTTTGAGGATACTTTCTTGGTTGTGCTTTGCTTGGCACTTGCGCTTTGGCTTTACGTGTTTTTTTCGGCGCCGACGGGTGCACCACAGCTGGTGCCATGTCTTTTTGCTTGTCTTTGCTTGAATCTAAATTGTTTTTATCCACGGCTGCGCTGCTTGCAGGAAAAGCTTGAATAGGCAATTTATTGAGCTGATTCAAAGCCCAAAAACTCAGAGTAAATCCGCAGGCAAGTGTGATACTGACTGCAATTACAGGCAGCATAAATTTAAGTGCGTGATATCCAATAACCTGAGCAGTAATTTTCAATTCCTGCAGGTCAGATCTTGTTTCTTGTTCTTGAAATTCTTCGTCTTCTTCGTGAACTTGAACTTGATTTCTTTGAAGCGTTAAAGGAGCCAAAAGACAACCACCACTAAGTATCCAAGCGAATTATAAGTGAGGATTGGAAACCCTCCTTATTAAACCGGTCTTATTTTTACATCAAAAGATATGCCTTTTATAGCGCGCCTATAGCTCGGCACATTAATTCAGAGCCCAGCCTATTTTTAGCTCACCTTGTTAATGGCCTGTAACTGACTAATACAAGTAACCGAGTCTATTTTTTAGGTTTATTAAAACTGAATTCAATATATCCATCGCAATGAGGTGGATCAACCACAGTGCGACTATCGCCCGATGACTCTTCACTCACCCTTGCATCCCAGGAGGTTTGCCCTCTGACCGAGAATCTGACTGGAATACCAGGTTGGGCAACGGTCAGTCTGATTGCGTTATTTTCGGAGCCTTGATTTTTGATATTGCTGTTAGTCCACTGAATATGATTAAGAGATTGCTCCCAGGTATTTTGTTGAGGAACCCAGAAATATTTTTCAGACTTGAGCGAATATTCGACGTCTTTACGCTTAGCTTGCGACTCAGGGTCGATTTCGTTGTAATGATAGTGCGAGAGATTTTTGGCAATCCATTTGATATCGCCACCACCCAGTGTGGCCATTTTACGTTGGACGTCGTCTTTCGCCACGGCTCGCACTTCAAAAACTCCACCGTGACTTCTGAGCACTTGTTTAGGAACGACAAGCTGATCGTCGTAATAAAAGGCGATATTTCCGCCGACATTTGATACAACGACTGAACTTGCATCTTCTTCCACCTGTATCGTGGGCTCGATGCCATATTTTTTCAGAACGTTATTTACGTCTGTTTCTATCGAAGCAAGCAAAGCTTGAGTGTATTTCAAATCAGCCTTGCCCGATGGAGTCTCATTTAAGAGTCTGAATTTCGCCGAGCTCATGGCTGAACTCAATTGAGCACAGGTTCCATCAAGATAATTTTTGAACGCACCGGCTCCAGCTTTGTTTAATTCTATCCTAATCGACTTGGTAGAAAGAATAGCTCCGCGCCCGCGCTCGAGCGTGTCTTCGACTTCATACCTTTTGGATGTGGGCATAAGTGCGTTCACCTGCTGGGTGCGCATTTCCACTCTTTTTGCGGCTTTTAGCATTCTGTTTTGCAAAGTGTCTTTTTTACCAGACATTGCTTTCAGCTTTGCCGGGCTCCAGCTCAAAGCATTTTCGGAATCGAGGCTGATTGATAGCTGACCGCCTTGCTTTATATTCAAGCGAGCAACATAATCGCGAACTAGTTTGCGCGCGCCTTGTTTAACCTGTTCTTTCAAAGAACGGTCGATTTCGATTTTAAAAGAAGACATCTTATCTTCCATTTCGCGGCGCACACGTTTCAAAACCACAGCGTCAACTGCATTTCGGGCTTCGGTAAATCCTGCAGGCGAAAGTGTGTCGGCAAGTCCTTCAGAACTTAGTCTTTCTTCTACACGCGAAGCGGTGAAATCTTTGAGCGAATTTTGCAATTCACCAGCTGCAATTCTTTTTTCTTCGGTACTAAAATCCATTTTGGGCAAATTAAGCGAATCGCCCCAGACAGTACGCTGGTCCAACACTTGCTTTATATCTTGTCTGAGCTTGTCGTATTCTTCGTTTTTAGTGAAGCCGGTACTTCTATAACCAGCCACCACATCAGCTTTTTGCTTTACATTTTTAAGCAGTTCCTGCGCACTTGCAACCACTTTTTCTTTTTGAACAGCATTTGCAATTTCTGCATCATCAGCCAATACAACGTTAGAAGAAAGCGTGACCTGGGTGCACAAAGCAAAGGTCAAAGCCAGAGTAAACAAAACAGTTTTTGACAACATTTAAAAGACCCATAAAAAACAGGTTACAAGAATGCTGTTTATACCATATTGAAA
>CAZFKB010000093.1:6071-8989 GCA_964519785.1 uncultured Candidatus Obscuribacterales bacterium
AATCCAGCAATATCGGAGCCTAACGAACTCACAGCAAGGTCTGTCACTCGGCTCAAGCCGAGGTGGTCGATATCGCGAATAGTGTAAGGAGTAATACCAGACTGGTCTATCATCTCGCGCTCTGGAGGATCGAGATCTCTGATACCGATCAGAACAGATCTGTTTGGTTGCACTTTTGGCGAAAAACCAAGCAAATCAACCATGCGCTTATCACCATAGCCAAGCGAAACAGCAAGCGGCATACCGTGCACATTGCCACTACTTGTAGTGTCAGGAGTATTGATGTCACCATGGGCATCAAACCAGACCAGACCAAAGTTTTCCTGCCTCTTGCGATAATAACTCGATACCCCAGCAATACTGCCTATAGCCAGAGAATGGTCACCACCTATGGTGACTGGAATAGAGTCGTTAGACATGGCTTCTTCGACAGCTTCAGCCACTTGAAGCGATACTTCAGTAATTTCGGGCACGCATTTTGGCGCCGAGCCATGCTCTGCCCAGCAGATTGAATTAGGAACGTTGACTTCGACTTCGTTTCTGACAGAAAAACCAAGACGCTCTATTTTTTCCGCCACTTCAGCCACTTTCATGGCAGCAGGTCCCATGCTGACACCACGATGCGGACCACCCAGATGCAAAGGAACAAAAATGAGTGTCACTTTGTCCAGTTTCTTCTTACCCATATTGATTCCTTGGGCAGTCTCAGTTTTTGATCCATGAGACTTCTTTGATTCTGTCTTCATTTTGTTTCCTACAAATTTTCAGTGCGTGCTATACAAGCCATGTTGACCAGATGTAACACATCTGCATCATTCATATAAGTCTAGTGTATAATTTTACCTAACTTTTGTCCCTGTTGGCAGCCACGTGTTTGGAGGTTTTCTCTGTGATTCGGCCCCTTATTAAACTCCTGTTTCTAGCGAAAGCGACATTCGAAGTCGGTCGCGAACGCCTGGAAGACTGCGTGGACGCTCTAACAGCAAAAGCCACTGAGTACAAATCTTCAGGTACAGACAAGGTTTCAGACGCCAAAGAAAAATTGAAAGAATCAGTTAACGAGTTCTCTCAAAACATCTGGAATCGCTCCGAAATTCTTGAAGGTCAGGTCAAAGAAAAAATTCGTCGTCAAGTAGCCGAATTTTCTTTGGGCGCCCTTGGTGATGCTACCGAAATCAACGAATTGAGAGCCGAGATTGCCACTCTTAGAGCCGAGATTTCTGAACTTAAACAGAACAAAGTATCAGTTTAAGACCACTTTTAGAAAACTCTTTATTATATAGATGTGACTGAAGCTAAGAAACGAAAGTCTAGAGATGGAAGCACGTCTGGAAGTGGGCGCAAACGGCGTTCGCGAACGCTTGCCATCAAAGAACTGGTCGAAAGCACTGTCACAAGAGCCAATGAGCCACGCCCCAAGCGTAACTTGTCCGGGGGAAAACTGGTTTATGACACCCGTATTGCTGATGATTGTATCCATCCAAACGAAGTCGTAAAAGACGAGCGATTCTGGAAAATAGCACGCACACTGGCAAGCTTTGCGGCTGAATCGTTTTCAGAAACATATGTGCAGAAAAAGGTCATTACTGCGCAGAAACGGGCTGAGCGCAAAGCGTCGCGCATAAGACAAACGCTTGTAGAACTTGGCCCCACCTTTATCAAACTGGGTCAGTTTCTTTCGGTAAGGCGCGACATACTTTCAGAAGAGCTCGCTGAGGAGCTGGTTTTATTGCAAGACCGCGTACCTCCAGTTCCGATTGAACAAGTAAGAGAGACTATAGAAGCCGACTTAGGCGCGCCTCCTGAAATCATTTTTTCGCGATTTGAAGACACTCCAATCGCTTCAGCAAGCATAGGTCAGGTGCACAGAGCCTGGTTGCAGGACGGACATCCGGTCGTGGTTAAGGTACAAAGGCCAAATCTGGCAACGCGCTTTTATCAGGATCTTGGCTATATGCGCTTTGTCACTCGAATTGGTTCGGTTATACGCCCAACCGGCGATTGGAATGCCTGGCTTGCACTTTCCGATGAGTTTGGCAAGACGTTGTTTGAAGAACTCGATTATTTGCAAGAAGGCAAAAACGCAGACCGCATCAGGCACATGCTCAAAGAACACGTGGATATTCGTATCCCCAGGGTGTTCTGGAAATACACCGGGCGCCGCGTTTTAACCCTGGAGTATATTCCTGGAATCAAAGTCGACCAGATAGAACAACTCAAAGACACTGGTCTTGACCTGGTTCATATCGGCAATAGCTTGATAAACGCTTTCATGGAGCAAGTTTTGCTCCACGGTTTTTTCCACGCAGACCCTCACTCCGGCAATATGGCGGTAGATGAGCGAGGCAATATTGTTCTTTACGACTTTGGCATGATTAGCGAAATTTCGGAAGAGCAAAGACGTGCCATTTTTGGCTGTGTCATAGCAGTCATAAAAGAAGACCTTGTCTCTCTGGTCAAACATATGCGAACTATTGGCGTAATCAAAGAAAATGCCAACTCAGACTCAATCAAAAAAACGCTTGAGCCCTTCCTGGCTTACTACAAGGGCAGATCGATTAAAGATCTTGATTTCACGCATCTGGAGACTGAAATCGATGAAATTGCCGAAGCGAGAGCAATTTCGCTACCACCTACGCTGGCTTACCTGCTTAGAGCGGGTTCTTCGCTTGAAGGAATTGCAAGGACGCTCGATCCCAATTTCTCCTTTGTAGAGGCTGCCAAACCTTCGCTCAAACGCCTCTTGATGAGCAGTCCAGAACAAGCGCAAGAAGCTATGAAACTGGTTCAAGGCGAATATACCAATTTGCTTCGTGGAATGTGGAGTCGCTTTTTTTTTGAATTTATCAAAAAAAAAAAAAAATATAAAAATTAATCAAACAATATAAACCAAAAAAACAATTAAAAAAATAAAAAAA
>CAZFKB010000093.1:8999-11932 GCA_964519785.1 uncultured Candidatus Obscuribacterales bacterium
CGCTTTTTTTGACAATTAATCAAAACCAAAAAAGATGATAAAAGTGCAGCAGCCTTGATAGCCCAGTCAAGCATTGCAAAATCTTCACAGACCAATTTGCAGGCTTTAAGTCCCGTACCAACTGGCGAAGTCGAAGCAGAAGCGGTCGCTGAGATTTCTCAGTCTCTTATCGAATCGAGAGAAGAGAAAGAAATAAGGCAGTTGAAAGAGGAACTGACAAGGCTGGAAAATGAAGTCAAGTCCCAAAAGCAAAGTAAAATGGTTTACCTTACCGATTCAATTTGGTTCATCGCTTTTGCAGGTTTTTACTTTACCGCCACTTTGATTCCTGAGACAAAAGAATTTGCTCTTCTTTTTTTGATTGGAAATGTATTTATGGTGGCAAAAGTATTAGTAAACCTCGTAAAATCAACGAGTCGCTAACCTCGCCAATCTAGTAAGATTGACCAAGACGGGAAGCGACGTTGTAAAGTAAGTAAAAAAACGGCGTGCGTGGCAAATTATCAACGAGGGATGTGGGGAGAGAGATAGAATGCTGAAATGGCAAGCAGCGGCCCGAACTGATGCAGGTTGTCAGCGACAACGTAACGAAGACAATTACTGGATGAGCCCGGACCAGCGAGTATTTGCAGTCGCAGACGGTATGGGCGGCGCAGTTGGTGGCTCTAGAGCCAGTAAACTGGCAGTTGAAGCCATCGAAAAACTGTGGCAAGACTCTCCACTTACTATATTTACCGAAGATGAAATCAAGAAATGGCTTGATACAGCAGTAGCGCATGCCAACTCTAGAGTTTGGTCCGAAGCAGAAGAAGATGCATCGGTCCGAGGAATGGGCACTACGGTCGTAGTAGCCTTTCAGTCCGATAATAGTGTGCTCCAAATAGCTCACGTGGGTGACTCACGTGCTTATCTCTGTCGTGAAGGCAAACACAAACTTTTAACCAACGACCACTCAGTGGTTCAAGAAATGGTGCGAGCTGGTCGCTTGACCGAAGAGCAAGCTCGAATCAACCCCTATAAAAACTTGATTACTCGTTGTCTTGGACATGAAGAACGAGTTGAAATCGAGCATACACTGGTTGAACTCAAACCCAAAGATTGGGTGATTCTTTGCTCCGACGGACTTCCGACTGTTCTTCGCGATGAAGAAATCGGCGAAGTTGCTGATGCAGGCAAAGATCCTGACAGTGTTTGCGATGAATTAGTCAAACAAACTATCGACGGCGGCGCCCCGGATAATGTCACGGTCGTAGTCATCAAATACAGTGACGGTTCAAATAACGGCAGTAGCTAATACCGCGAGAGTCTAAAACAATGGACAGTGGCCTTTGCAGTCGTTGCGGTGGAAACCTTACTTCAAACGGAGTTTGTACCGTATGCGGCCAGGACGCACATAATCCCCAGTCTGGCGCACCGATGGGTGGCGGCGCAGGTATGAATATGGGGCAAGGTCAAGCTGCCAATAGACGGGCATTTTTGCTAAATAGAATAACTAATCAAAGATTTTCGCTTGTGCAATCGGTTAGCAAAATTGGTCGAGATCAGACCAATCATATTCCGCTTACAAACGATCATTATATATCGCGCAATCACGCCTGGGTTTTGCAAATGCAAGGCGGCTACTGGATTGAAGACCTCGGCTCGACCAACGGTACAATGTTGAACGGCGAATTGCTGCGCGAACGTCAGCAAATAAACGCTGGCGATTTGCTCACCCTTGGAAAAACCGAACTCGTCTTCATGATGGAATAGTTGCGGTTTATATTAGATGGTAGGCAAATACGATAATTTCAAAATTCTCTCTGAGCTAGGGAGAGGCGGCATGGGCATTGTATACAAAGCCCAGGACAAGCGCTCTGGGAACATTATCGCGATCAAACAACTATTACTGGAAAACGTCGATCCGCAAAAGCACGACGAATTCAAAGATCGATTTACGCGAGAGTCTCAAACCGCTCTGCGTCTAAATCACGAGAATATAGTCAAAGTTTTGGAAGTATCGCAAAATCCTGGTGACTACTATTATGTAATGGAATACCTCGACGGTAGAAGCTTGCGAGATGATTTACTCAAGCGCTCCAAACCATACTCGATTGAAAGCTACTGGCCTATTTTGCGCCAGGTGACAGAAGGACTTTCTTTCGCTCATGCAATGAATGTGGTGCATCGCGATGTGAAGCCAGACAATATTTTTTTACTGCGCGATGGGACGGTAAAAATAACTGATTTTGGAATCGCGCGTGCTGCTGATTTTGAAGCGACCCACCTCACCAAGACTGGTGTCATGTTAGGAACGCTTGCATATGTCTCGCCCGAACAACTTCAAAATGCAAAAAATGTGGATCATCGCGCGGATATCTTTTCTCTTGGAGTTGTCACTTATGAAGCACTTTCTGGCAAGCTACCATTTACTGGTGAAGGCATCGCTCAAACCATTGTCAAAATTATGTCTTCAGAAGAAATCCCGCTAGACAAACTCAATCAGTCGATTCCAGAAGAGCTTGCAGCAGTTGTTTCCAAAGCATTGCGAAAAAAACCAAAGGACAGATATCGTACCACCAAAGAATTATTGCGCGATTTTCAGATCTGCGCTGAAAAAATGTGCGGCAGTTTAGGCAGCTCATTAGACGCTTTGAACAAATGGGAAGAGCATTCAATTGAAAAAGCTATCGATATAACAGACTTCGATTCGCATGAAACAAGACAAAAAGCAATTCAAGCGGAGCGAGCCAAAGCCGAAGCCGTAACATCTTGCTCTGACCTTGTAGCAGTTCCAAGTGCCACCACTTCATTTTCATCCAATCCTTCTAACTCTCTAAATTCAGCAAATACGCCAAAAGCACAGGACGCTACCGAAGTAAGTCAAGGCGGCGGTGTGCCTTTTTTCAATTTGCTCGATTACACACCTATAACATGGCTAAAAACAATTTCTC
>CAZFKB010000094.1:0-11926 GCA_964519785.1 uncultured Candidatus Obscuribacterales bacterium
CGTTTGAATCAGAAAGCTGATAAGGCAGACCTTGAAAAGTTTGCAGCATTATTGTAAGAGTTTAGAGGCGAGATTGCTAAGCTCAAAGCCCGTGTATACTACGTGGAAAGACTTATGAAATTGGTAGAGGACAAAAACCTCGAGCAAGATATGCGCCTTGCTTATGCTGAGCGTCAAAAAGGCTTCCTCTGGGAGCGCGTAGTGAAAGGTACATTCATCGACGTTCGTGATATCGGAGTCGGTGTCGGACGCGGCGCTCGCGCTGTGTACGAGTACTTGTTCTAAACTCGCAACAAGCTCACAAATCGAACTAATTAAGAACTTGGACCTGACCTAGTCTATAGTTTGGACTCCCGCTAGTTTTCTGGCGGGAGTTCTTGCTGCCTGTACTTATAAGAGGCTGAGAAAAAATGACCGCAACTCTGGTTAAAGAACTTGCATTCGTCAAAGAACTCTGTGGCACCACAGGCGACATCGCCATGAGATATTTCAACCAGGGCGACAATGTTTCCCAAGTCAAGGACAAGGCTGATGGCACCCCGGTCACACGCGCCGACAAAGAAATCGAGCGTTTCATTAGAGATGCCATTTCCAGAGACTTTCCTCTCGACATCATCTTGGGTGAAGAAGAGTCCAAAGCAGAAGAACTTCAGGTCAAAAGCTCAAAGCGTCGCTGGATAATCGACCCTATCGATGGGACTTTCAACTACGCGCGTGGCATTCCCATCTTTTCAACTTTGATCGCGCTTGAAGAAAACGACGATATTATCCTTGGTGTCATACACAATCCAGCAATGGGCGATCTTTACTACGCCTCAAAAGGCGGGGGCGCATTTAAAAACGCAAAGAAACTAAGCGTTTCTACAATCAGTGACCTTTCTAAGTCGATGCTCAACTATGGTAGTCCCAAACGATTACTCGAGTTGGGCTATTGGCCCAAACTCACCGATCTGATTGGACGAACAGCTCGTCAAGGGGGCTTTGGCGATTATCTAAGTTTTGCTTTTGTACTGGAAGGAAAAGCAGAAGCTTCTATTGAAGTTGGACTTAAACCATGGGATTTGGCTCCAATGAAAATTCTGGTAGAAGAAGCTGGCGGTGTATTTTTCGATTTCGAGGGTGGACAGTCCGTTTTCCAGGGCAGTTGCGTCATTGCCAACCAGGGCATAGGCAAGACCCTGAGAGAGTTTTTGCTTTCTTGAAACAAGTTATAAAGTAAAATTGCGCAAGATTTGAGGAAATCTTCGTTGGATAAAGCCGGCTGGTCCAAAACTCTGCAATTTCGTATGACGCTGGCGATGACATTGTCAGGGCTCGTGCCTATATTCGGCTGCCACATAATAATGTTTGGAGCTTCGCACGACATCATTCCGACCTTCATGTCTCTTTTGCCCTGGTATCTTCCTCTTGCGGTGCTCTTAATCCTGGTCAATTGGTTTCTGGCCAAACTGATATTGAAGCCAATTAATAGACTCATTGAAGCAGCAACCAAGCTTGCTTCAATGGATATCAGAACTCGACTTGAAACCGACGCTGATGAATCGACTGAAACTCTTGAACTGAGAAAATCATTCAACAAGTTGCTTAATCGTCTTGAAGAGTCGCTCAACAGTCAGTGCCAGTTCGTAGCAGATGCCAGTCACGAGCTACGAACACCACTCACTTCAATTCAAGGCTATACCAAATTGCTGATGAGAAGAGGCGATAACATAGACGCTTCATTATTGTCCGAGGCACTGCAAACAGTTACCGACGAGTCTGGTCGTCTAATTCGGCTGGTGTCAGACCTTTTGCAATTAGCACGGGCAGATGCCGGTCAATCAATCATTGCTCAAAAAGAAATTATCGATTTACGCGATGTGGTCAGAAGCGTCGAAGACACAGTGACGATGGTCGCTCCCGAACAAGTCGAGGTTCAGTTTATCGTTCCCAAATCACCAGTTTGGGTTGATGCTGACATGGACAAACTGAAACAGGTATTTTTAAACCTTTCAAATAACGCTGTCAAAGCCACTCAAGCAGGCGGTAAAGTGACAGTCACTTTGCGCGCGAGTAATGATACTGCCATCGTACGTGTAATCGATACTGGAATTGGTATTGCACCAGCAGACCAGCAGCGCATCTTCGACCGCTTCTATAGAGTAGAGAGATCACGCACACGCAGCAAATTATATGGTGGAGGAACAGGTCTTGGTCTTGCTATCGCTCTTACCATTATAAAAGCGCATGGCGGCAGTATTGAACTCGAGTCCGAATTGAACAAAGGCTCGACTTTCACAGTCAAGCTGCCAATGGCTAAAGTCGAAACAGACGACGACGATAAAGACGCGCTGCCGTTTTCTGAAACGGAAGAAGAAGCGAAAATTGCAGAATGATCAACTTACCAATCTTAAAAGCGACTGCAATTTCATTAGTCATTTGCGTAGCAGCTTTTGCAATTGTTGTTTTTTATACCCAGCAAACCTTCGATGGACTTGGCAGAATGGTACTTTGCGGCGCTGACAAAAGCATTATTGAATTCAATGACCTGATTGAAAGGCTCAGAAAATTAGACAAGCCATCTTATTTGCAAATTCTAGGTGCGGTCTGGCCAGCACTACTTGCATTGTTAGTGACAGAAGTGACAGTCATTAATTTAAAAATCAAACACTCTGCCACAGGTCAAAAAAAGACTGCACTGAAAGAAATCGGATACATCACGCTGATAGCTCTAATTGCCTTGGTGGCAATAGCTTTAGCTGGATGGCTAGAGTACTGCCATCTCTATCAAGCAACACGCTAAAAGAAAGAATTGAACTGTCGGTTTTAACCGGACTATTTCTTCTCTTCTTTTTTGTCAGCGCCAGCACCACTTGATTTTGGAGCTACAGTCTTGATTACAATGCCATCCATTGGATTCAAGATTTTGACTGAAGCCGGCACTTTCAAGTCGCTGAAGTGAATGGAATCTTCGATTTCTTTGAGCAAGGTCAAATCTACTTCGATGAAATCTGGAATATCACCAGGCAAACATTCGATTTCGATTGTGCTTGCAAATTCTTGCAATTGACCACCAAGCACAACAGCTTGAGCCTGACCAACATGCTTGGTCGGGACTGTCACTGTGAGCTTTTTGTCAGTGCTCACTCTGTAGAACTCGACGTTTTGTACTTTATCTGTTGTCGATTTTCTTTGAACGTGTCTGATTAAAGCAGCCACTGGCTTGCCGCCTTCAACTTTCAAATCGATAACGTGCGAGAAAGCTTCAGCAGGAAGTCTGGAGAAGTCGTAAGCAGAAAACTGCAAGCTCTCAGGCGCAGCACCAGGACCATACAATGTGGCAGGCACAATACCTTCACGTCTTAGCGCGTTGGGTGTTTTTGTCTCACGTTTGGTGACTGTTAGGGAAAGCTTTTCCATTATTTTTTTCTCGCAAGTATTACTGATAGCACTGGGGTGCAAGGATTCGAACCTCAGAATGGCTGGACCAAAACCAGCTGCCTTACCGCTTGGCGACACCCCATCATACGGTCATTTGCATGACCCAGCTCCGAACTATGTAAGAACGGGCTGAAACATGAATTTTAGTAAGTACAAAGCTTACATGTCAACGAGATCTAACTTGATTTGAAGCACTAATAAGACATTTAAACATGTCCTGTGCTGCTTTTAATATTTTGAGCCTCGCTCATCAAAGACTCGGCAAACGCCATGGCGCTTTGCTTTTCGCTTCCACTTGCCATCAAAGCGAGTGCCTTCAGTTTGTCTTGACCGCTCAAATTTTGAAAATTGACTTTAGTTGAATTATCACTTTGAACTTTAAGAACCATAACGTGGTTGTCAGCGACTGAGGCTATTAGCGGCTGGTGGGTAATGCACAATATTTGATGAGAGCCTGCTAATTGGCAAAGCTTATCTCGAATTCTTTGTAAAACTGCGCCGCTTGTACCGGCGTCGATTTCATCAAAAACAATAGTTGCTACCTGGTCGAAGCGGGCGAAAACAACTTTCAAAGCAAGGATGACTCTCGACAACTCCCCGCCCGAAGCGACTTTAGCAAGTGGTTGCAGTGGTTGTCCGGGGTTGGCACTGAAATAAAATTCGACTTTGTCTTTTCCATTTGCGTTCAAATCGTCAAGCGCTTCTACTTCCATTTTGAACTGAGACTTTTCCATTCCCAATTCTTTTAGTTCGTGACTTACTTGCTTGCTGAGCTCTTGAGCCAAAACTTTTCTTGCAGCGGTGATTTTATTCGCAAGCTCAGTGCATTCTTGCCATAGCTCGTCGGTTTGCTTTTTGAGGTCTTCTACACGATAAAGATTGTTTTCGAGCTTGTCCACTTCTTCGCTCAAGTTATCGCGTTTTTGCACAGCATCGCTTAGCGCCGGACCATATTTTTTCTTTATAGTGGAAAGCAAATGCAAACGATCTTCTATTTGATCTAGACGCTCAGGATCTGCATCCAGACTTTCTCTTGTGCGTCGCAATATTTTGGCTGCGTCATCAAGTTGAGCAAGTACTGTTTGCAAAATCTGACTGCATTCTTCTACACTTTCATCGAATTTAGTGGCACGCTCTAATTCTTTTAGCGCTTCGCAAACTGAGTCGTACGCTGCCTTTTCGTCTTTGTTCAATTCTGGACTATCAAAAAGTAACGACATCGAAGCAAATACTGCTCGTTCTATAGAAGCCAAATTGGCAAGACGATGTTTTTCTTTTTCAAGTTCGTCCCATTCGCTTTCGTCTTTCAAATCAGCTTGCATAAGTTCGTTCAACTGAAAACGTGAGAAGTCGAGCCGGCGAAGCCTCTCTTCTTCATCCATTTCGTACTCATGCGCCTGGCGTTTTACAGCTTGATAGCGAGAAAAAATAGTGGCATATTTTTCTATTGATTGCTGATGCTTTTTATCTGCAATAGCATCGAGCATAGACAATTTTGTATTGCCTGCAAATAAAGTTCGCATTTCATGTTGAACATGAAATGTAAGAAGTAAGTTGCGCAACTCCTGAATGGTAGCCACATTCACCATGGTTCCATTTATGCGCGAACGCGAACCCGTGGTGGTGATTTCTCTTGCTACAACAATTTCCTGATCACTTTGATCTTGTTCTATCAATTCGTTTTGTTTTAGCCACGCCCAGACTACGCTGGATGGCTCGAATACAGCTTCTATGGATGCTTTGCTGGCTGGGTGCCTGATATTGGAACTTGAGCATTTAGCACCAAGCACAATATTGATGGCGTCAAACACTATTGATTTTCCAGCCCCGGTTTCTCCGGTCAAAACATTTAATCCAGAATGCCAGTCAAGACTGACGTTATCAATTAAAGCGAAATCTCTTATGCAAATGCTTTTGAGCATATTTTGTATATAGAAGTGGTGTCAAAGGTGATACTAGTACCGAACTTAACACCAGTATAATGCCTTGCTGCAATTTGTGAACCCTATGGTGCTTTGCAAAATGCACAAACAAACAAGGGGACCTTGGCGTTTTACTTTCCCGTCACCAAACAAAAACCATATCCGTTAACGGATATGGTTTTTGAATCAGGCTATTTATTCGGTTCTATTTAGCTGAAGCCGCTGCCGGTGCAGGTGCCAGCGCATGCACACTGATTTGATGTGCCACTTGCTTAGCAATATTCAAAAAGGCTTGAGCGGTAGGATTTTCTGGATCACTATTGGTTATGGGTTCACCAGTATCGCCACCAACTCTTACTTTAGGATCGAGTGGAATCTCACCCAAGAACGGCACATTGCTATCTTCAGCCAATTTTTTACCGCCGCCACGACCAAAAATTTCAAACTGTTCGCTTGATCCTTCTGGCTGGAAATAGCTCATATTCTCGACAAAACCAAGAATGGGTACCGACATTTGATTAAACATGGCAAGACCACGACGACCATCAAGAAGCGCGACTTCCTGTGGAGTGGTAACAATAATTCCGCCTGAGAGCTTGGTTGCTTGAGCCATTGTAAGCTGTGCATCACCAGTACCAGGTGGCATATCGACAATCAAGTAATCCAATTCGCCCCAGTCGACATCACTCAAAAATTGCTTGATGGCACGATCGAGCATTGGTCCACGCCAGATGATTGGAGTATCTTTGGCAACGAAAAATGCCATCGATACACATTTGATTCCGTAATTTTCAGCCGGCACGATACGATTATTTTTGCCCAGCGGCTCGTAATCTTGTACACCAAGCATTAGGGGACAGTTTGGTCCAGTGATGTCGGCATCGAGAAGTCCGACCTTAGCACCCAGGCGTGATAGCGCTACAGCCAGATTGACCGAGACAGTAGTTTTACCTACACCGCCTTTGCCAGAAGTAACTGCAACGATGTGCTGGACACCTTCAATCGATTTCTTTTCGTTAAAAGGCGAGCGAACTTGAGCATCGGTTTCGATTGTGATTTCTTCAGCCCCAGGAATTGCCTGGAGTGCGGCTCTTGCGTCACCTTCGATTTTTTCTTTCAACGGGCACGCCGGGGTTGTCAGTGTTAGCTTAAAACTAATCTTTCCACCGTCAATTTTGATCGCAGAGACCATGCCAAGACTTACGATATCTTGATGCAAATCAGGGTCCATGACCTTGGAAAGTGCTTCCTCCACCTGCTTTTGGGTGATTTTTTTCGAACCGAACATGCCAAACCTGCCTTGTTGATGCGCTGACGCCTAACTGCGCCTGATAACTCCTTATAGATGATACATTTTATTGGCGGTCACTAATTAGATCCTAATCAAATATTCCTTTTGAATATAAAGCGATAGTCATGAAACTTCTGCCATCCATTTTCTTGGTCCTGGTATTCGTCATGTCTATCTTTGTTTCGGCTTCGACCATGTTCATTGTCGAACCGATGATCGCCAAAATGTTTTTGCCATCACTGGGGGGAGCAGGAAACGTCTGGAATACCTGCGTCTTCTTCTTTCAGTTCATTCTTTTACTGGCTTATTTTTATGCTCATCTTTTGAATTCAGACAAATTGAACGCACAAAAAAGAGCCATTATTCACCTTGTTGTAGTCTGGCTTGCAGTTTATTTTTTGCCGCTGAAAATGTCTTCAGCCGCGCCAGACCCAAAACATCCTTACATCTGGCTTTTAGGCGTTCTTGCCTCTACTTCAGGAGCAATCTTTTTTGCTCTGGCTTCAACCGCTCCCGTACTGCAAAAATGGTATGCGAGCACTGACGGACCAAGAGCAAACGATCCATATTTTCTTTATGCAGCAAGTAATCTTGGGTCGCTCACAGGACTTCTCGCTTATCCTCTGGTTATTGAAAGACAAATGGGATTGGCGATGCAAACTCAATCTCTAAGCAGTGTCTACATTTTCTTTGCTGCTCTAGTTACATTCTGCACCGCTTTCTATGCCTATCAAGGAAAAAAAGAACACAAGCTTGCTCAATCAGATTCGTTTGATTCGCAATTGTCTGATCAGATAAGTCCGCCAAGTAAGAAACAGTATTACCAGTGGCTTTATCTCACTATTCTGCCTGCAAGCCTGGTGTTGGGATTGACATCTTTTGTCACCTGCGAATTGTCTGCTTTTCCACTCTTCTGGATGATTCCACTTTCACTTTATATTTTGTCCTTTATCGTGGCGTTTTCTTATTTCCCCAATAAATTACTCGGTCCAGTTCGCTTCCTTGCTGCCATTGGCTCTACTGCACTTATATTGACCATTATTTTCAATGAATATACTTACTCAGACTACGTAACCGAATTCATTTCGCTGCATCTAGCGGTATTGTTCTTAATCAGTCTTGCCTGTCATGCCCAGGTGGCTTTGAGCCGTCCGTCCACTCGATATTTGACCAACTATTATTTGTGCATGGCAATCGGCGGAATAATCGGCACCTCGCTCAATACATTCCTCGCACCGGTCGTACTGCGCGATTTGTCTGAATACCAAATCGTTTTAGCCATTAGCGCTTCTTTGATTTTTACAAGCATGCAAAAAGGAAAATGGCGTGTACCAGAAAGAGCCGTACCATGGGTAGTGGCAGGCTCGGTTGTTTGCATTTTATTAGTAAATAGCTATAGCTCAGATCCACGTACGGTTTTGAGCAAAAGAAACTTTTTTGGACTTATTCGCATAAAAGTAGATAATTACTATAATTTGTGCGAAATCGTCGACGGCATCACGGTTCATGGTGGTCAGAGCCTAGACCCTCAAGAGCGAATGCAGCCTTATTATTACTATAGTGAAGAAAGCCCGATCTGGAGCTTGCTAAAAATTCTCACTCATTCAATTGGACTCAAAAAGCATGCCTGCATAGGCATGGGAGCTGGCACCATGGCTGCCTACGCCGCTCCGGGTCAAACGATGACCATGTTCGAAATCAACCCCAATGTTGTTTCAGTAGCCACTAATCCTTTCTATTTCACTTTCATTTATGATGCGATAAAAAGAAAAGCTAAAGTCGATATCAAAACAGGTGATGGTCGTCTTGAAATAGCCAAAGAGCCAGATAAAAGCTATTCTTACATCGTTGTAGATGCATACAGCTCGGATTCGATTCCACTACATTTGATGACCAAAGAAGCAATTGCAATTTATAATCAAAAACTTGCCGACGGGGGCGCAATCGCTTTCCACATAACCAGTACATATTACGACGTGAGTGGAGTACTTGCCAAAGCCGCTCAAAGTCTTGGTTTATATGCCTTAAGGCTCGATGATTATAAAAATTCAGACTCTTCGGCTCCTGAAGTAGCAGGCTCGAAATGGGTAGTTCTGGCTAAAGACAAAGAACTAGTGCGCAAATTGGTAGAAGAATATCATTGGAAACCAATTAAAATAGACGAACGTCAGCGACTCTGGACAGACGATTATTGCGACATTTTGAGCGTTTTGCGTGTGCCTTTTTCATAACCATGAGTAATCTACAAACGAAATTTTATATTCCACTTCTTGCAATTACACTGATTGTATCCGCGCTGATCATGTTCGTAGTGGAACCCGTTTCTTCCAAAATTATTTTGCCCTTGCTTGGCGGCTCCAGTTATGTCTGGAATACATGTGTCGTCTTTTTCCAAAGTGTTTTGCTTTCTGCTTACGTCTACGTTTTTCTTTTGCACGAATCGAAACTAAAGCTCAAGTCCAAGATATTCATTCATTTAGCAATTGTCTGGCTGCCGCTTTTGACTCTACCTTTGCGCCCACCAGTTGATGAGCCATTTGCCGACCATCCTTATCTCTGGCTTTTGTATACACTCGTTTATCTTATAGGTCCTATTTTCTTCGCTATATCTACTACAGCTCCAATTGTGCAAAAATGGCTGGCCGACTCATCTCTGCCCCAGGCCAAAGACCCTTACTTTCTTTATGCGATAAGCAATCTTGCCGGTCTCTCTGCTTTAGTTTCTTATCCATTTGTAATCGAACCAAATATATCGCTGTCTAACCAACTAAACGCCATAAGCGCTTTCTATCTTTTATTTGCAATTTTGGTCAGCGCAAGTGCAATGCTTACTCTCAAGAGTACGGTATCAAATATAGTGACCAAGCACGAGGATACCGAATCAAGGAAAGAAGAGGAGCCTGGAAGTTCTCTTTATTTATTGTGGATTCTTTTGACGGCGCTACCTTCAAGCCTGATGCTTGGACTGACTAATTATGTAACAAGCGAACTTGCTTCAATTCCGCTCTTCTGGATGATTCCACTTGCAATTTATATGCTTACTTTTACTATTGCATTTACTTTTGACTGCAAACGATTTTTAAAAGAAATGGTCATTTCAAGCGTGGTTGCAGCTTTCATTGTCTTTATTTTTCTATTCAACATATCAAAGGTCAATTACAACGATACCGTAGCTGCAGGACTTGTCACATCAGGCATATCGCTTCATTTGATTTGTCTATTCATCGTATCTCTGACCTGTCATGCAAAAGTAGCGGCATCGCGTCCAAGCCCAGTTTATCTAACTTCCTATTATTTAGTTATTGCCCTTGGCGGAATATTGGGAAGTTCATTCAATAGTTTTATTGCGCCCCTGATTTTAAATGACTATTTCGAATATCAAATTGCACTAGCAGCAAGCGCTGCGGTATTGATTTGCAGTATTCGCTTCGAAAAGAACAAGACGCTGTTCAAACAGTGGGGTCTCGTGGTGGTTGGGTCTGTCGTTCTTTCTCTGCTTATCTGTAGAATGAACGAAGATCCAAGAGACATAATTTCTAAAAGAAATTTCTTTGGAGTCGTAAAAATCAAAACTGATTCAGCTAAAACTACTAGCCAGATCTGGAATGGTGTCACTTTGCACGGAGGAGAAATAATCGACAAAGAAGGACGCAACAAGCCAATCTTTTATTATGGTGAATCGAGCCCGGTAAATGACGTTTTTGAAGCATTAAATGAGCGCAATACAAAGAACAAGCAAAATCCACCCTTCGCAATGCTAGGGCTTGGAGCTGGCGGATTGAGCCATTTTGCAAAGCCTGGTCAAGAACTGCTTATTTATGAACTAAATCCAACCGTAATTGATGTTGCATCGAACCCATTTTATTTCACATATTTGCACGAAGCAAAAAAGCGAGGCGCCAAAATAGAGATACAAAGCGGCGATGCAAGAGTGAACATCAAAAAGGCACCAAACAATTTTTTACAGTTGATTGTACTGGATACATTCAGCTCCGATTCTATTCCACTTCACCTGATCACCAAAGAAGCATTGTCTTTGTATCAAACCAAACTCAAAGACGATGGGAGCATCTTATTTCATGTCACAAATACATACTATGATTTGAAAAAGCCAATAGCCAAAGTGGCTCAGTCACTAGGTTTTGATGCAGTCGCCAGAGACACTTATACAGCTACCAAAACAAAGCTTGAAGAACCTACCGACTGGATTTTGATATCAAAAGATAAAACTTTGCTTGAAGAACTAAAGAATCAATATCACTGGCAAGAAGTCCAACCAGACGACAAAATGCGCTTGTGGACCGACGATTATTGCGACCCACTAAAAGTGCTTTACTTACACTTTTCTTGATTTATAAAATTCCCAGATCCATCAAAGCTTCTTCAGAAGCCATTTTCTTAGGATCCCAGCGCGGAGTCCAGACCAGATCAATTTTTACTTCTTTGACCCACGGCAGCTTTTTCACTGCTTGATGAGCTTGAGATTGAATAACTGCGCCAAGAGGACAAGCTGGGCTTGTAAGTGTCATTTTGACATTGACGTCATTTTCTTTTACTTCAACGCCATACACAAGACCAAGGTCGATTATATTGACTCCAAGCTCCGGATCTACAACGGTTCTAAGACTTTCTTTTACAACATCTTCTTGCAGACTGGACATGTCGATAACTCGCTCCTGTTTACTTGCTCTTTAGACCTTCATCAAGGGTGTTCCAGGGCAAAAGCGCGCACTTGATACGCACCGGATATTTTTTCACCCCTTGTAACGCTTCCAGTTCTTCTAACTCTTCTGAAAGCTCGATATCTTCCCCTTTGTTCAGCATCATTTTTTTGAATTCTGAAATTACAGCTTTTGCTTCTTCAAGCGATTTTCCTAATACAAGTTCGCTCATCATCGAACCAGATGCAGTGTTAATCGAACAGCCACGCGATTCAAGCTTAATATCTTGAACTACGCCGTCTTCGATTTTCAAAAACAATCGCAATTCATCTCCACACAAAGGATTTACTCCTTCGGTCGAAACGGTGGCGTCGGTTATAGTCCCTCGGTTTCGTGGGTTATGATAATGATCTAGAATTGTCTCGCGATACAGATCATCGACAAGCGACATAATTGAGCACCTTTTCTGCTTTGATTAACGCATCGACAAAGAAGTCGATTTCTTCTTTAGTGTTATAGATATAGAAACTAGCGCGAGCAGTTCCCATTACACCAAGTGTTTTCATGAGCGGCTGACAGCAATGGTGTCCTGCACGAATTGCAATGCCTGATTCGTTTAAAATTTGACCCAT
>CAZFKB010000095.1:0-11593 GCA_964519785.1 uncultured Candidatus Obscuribacterales bacterium
AAACAAATTACTGCGACCAGTCGCCTTCTGGCAGCTCGATATCAGGAAGCACCGGACATTCAAGCTTCGGACGTCTAGTCAAACTCAATTTGAAGCCTTTGGTTCTTGGCTTAAGAACTCGGTCTTTATATTGGTGCTCGCTAACGATTTTCAGATCATCTTTGAACGTTTGACGAAGAGCGACATAACCGGAAGGATACAACAAATAATCCACCCCATCCGTTTCGCTATCTTTATTGAAAATCCGCAGCTTCGCCAATTTGTCGCCTTCAAGCGCCATCGTAAATCGACGCTCGCGAACAAAATCGCCATCAGCACTCTGCTTAGCGAATAGATCCACTCGACTGAGTGTAAACTCACCTGTGCAATCGAAAGTGCCTTTACTGTGCTTCCATGTTTGCTCCCAGATGGGACTTGAAGTTGCAGGATTGAAAGCAAGAATTTGCATTTCTTTTTCGCTTTTGCGAAATCGCACTTCGAACAGCTGGCGCTCATTCGCATCGAGATAGTCTAAAACAGTCTCTTCCTGATACAAACCGAAGTTGATTTTAACCGTTTTGCCATCTGCCCCAAATATCTCGCCGGTTGGCGCAAACCACTTCTGGGTTGGGATTTTATACGACATCCACAATTTTCCAGACTGATCATAGCTGTCAACGAAAATGTCGCGGTCCAAATTAGTTCTGGTCGCCTGGCTCAAAGAGCCATTATGGCGATAAATTCTTTCGGAGATTTTAAATTGATCCCAAGCAAAAATCTGCTCGGACTTCACTGTGCGACCGTCATCGAAGAAAGTCAACGTTTTGTAAGTAAAGTCTGGTAGACGTTCTCCCATCTTAACCAGAGTGCCATTTTCAAGAAAAGCACGATGACTTTTAAAATTCGCACTTTGAGGCATATAGAAGACCTCGGTCTTCATCTGCCTTTTAGAATCTTTGCTTTTGACCGGATAAAATTCGACCAGTTTTTCAGCAAAGTCATTCAAGCCAAAATAAATGAAAGTGCTTGTACCATCTCGATATTCGATACGCTCCAATTGCTTGGAAGCACCCCCATCACTGTATACTATCCAGTGTTCATCAACATTTGCATCATTTGAATCGATGACAACTCTGTTCGATGACTTGGAAGGCAGGTCGAAAATCTTGCCTGCAGGCTCATTCTCGCTACAACTGCTCAGACAAGCAGCCAATGCTAACAATGCAGCCCACGATTGAAAGTTTGCGAACTTAATCAAGACAGCAATCTTTTCACCCAAGTGAAAAAGCGCATGACGCCTCCTTTCATTTAGATTTTGAAGTCTTGCACAAGCGATAGAATCAAAAGATTCAATATCACTGTATAAAGCAGCAGATTTTTATGTAAGCAATTATTTGAGAGAGAGAAGATACCTGATGGATAATAAAAAAGCGAGATTATTATCGACAGTATTGGTCAATGAAATCACCTAAAATTTTTATAGGAAGTATTACCACCCACGCCAGAGGGGCTGACTCGAATCCTAAAAACCAAAGCAGCATTCTTTCAGCAAACCAGATAAACACTGTGTAATAAGGTCCAATAGCATCGCGCAGCTCGCGCGAACAAAGGCAAAACAACTTCCTGATTTAGAGAGAAATATGGCGCAATCTAAGCGCGTTCAAAACCACCGCAATAGAACTCATAGACATAGCAGCAGCTGCCGCCACTGGACCCAGTTCGAACTTAAGCCCTATTGCGACGAACAATCCAGCAGCAGCCGGAATTGCCACAAGATTGTAGATAAAAGCTAGAGTGAGATTCTGCTTGATGTTTAAAAGCATAGTTTCACTCAATTTGAATGCTCGCAAAATTGCGCCAAGATCGCCTTTCACAAGTACGATGTCAGCGCTTTCTCGTGCAATATGTGTTCCATCTCCCATGGCAAAACTGACATTGGCACAAGCAAGCGAGGGAGCATCATTAATACCGTCACCCGCCATAGCAACGCATGCACCTCCAGTTTTAAGTCTAGTAATAAGAGATGCTTTGTCTGCCGGACTCAAGAGCGAGTGAACATTCTTTTGGTCAATTGCAAGTTGAGCAGCGACCTGCAAAGCCACGGCGGTATTATCACCGGTGGCAATGTGAATAGCAATTTTGTGCTGCTTTAGCTTATTGATTGCCGCTTTAGCTTCCGGCTTTATTTGGTCTAAGAGGTCCAAACGAGCTTCGAGTATCCCATCACAAGCCACATAAACTGTGGTGTATGCCTCGCCGACTTGATCGAGCGTATCCAACTTGGACAAATCGACATCCATGTCTTTCAGAAAAGCAAGACTTCCTGCCACAATTCTCCGGCCGTCTACAGTTGCGACAACACCATAACCGGCTAGAGAATCGAAATCACTGCAAGCAAAATTTGACAGATCAGACAGTTTAGAAAGCCCTTCTACGATAGCACTAGCCAGAGGATGCTCGCTCCTGGTCTCAACTGACAAAAGCATTGACCAGAGCAGACTGTCACTTATGTAAGAATCAGAAACCCTCGCCTTTCTTTCCAAAACGGGCTTGCCCAGAGTAAGCGTACCGGTTTTGTCTATTACAAGAGTGTCCACTTTAGCTAAAGTTTGCATGGCGGCTGCGTCTTTGAAAAGAACACCAGCCAGCGCAGCTCGACCAGAGGCCGTTACAATCGAAACAGGGGTAGCAAGACCAAGGGCGCAAGGACAGCTAACAAGAAGCACTGCCACCGCACGCCAAAGAGCATCAACTGGCGAAGCACCAACCAAGTGCCAACCAAAATAGGTGATAGCGGCCAAAACAATAATCGAAGGAACAAAAACAGCTGCAATTTTATCCACCGTCTGTTGCACCGGGACGCGACTCTCTTGCGAATCAAGCACAAGCTTTATGATTTGTGAAAGTGTCGTGGAATCTCCAACTTGCTCGGCTAAGACATCCATGCTTCCAGAAACTACGATAGTGCCGGCCTTGATTGTTGAGCCGGATTCTTTGGTAACAGGCATAGATTCACCCGTCATCATGCTCTCGTCGACCAGGCAGGAACCTTCAACAACCCGACCATCTACAGAAATCTTTTCTCCCGGGCGCAAACGCAACTTGTCACCACATGTGATGGCGCTAGTCTTGACCTTAACCTCACTGCCATCATTCAATAAAAGGCTTGTTTCCTCAGGGAGCAGATCGGCGATTGCACGAATAGCCTCGGTTGTTCCAAATTTTGCTTTGGCTTCAAGATACTGGCCAAGCCAGGCAAGAGTAGCAATCATGGCCGAAGATTCGAAATAAAGCATATGTTGACCCTGAAACAGAGCCATCAGACTGTAGGCATAAGGAATGCCGATTCCCAAGCTTAAAAGCGTGAACATATTGAGACGAGCAGTCTTAATGGAATCAAATCCGCGCTTGAAAAAATCTAGAGATACAAACAAAACAGGAGTAGCCAGCACAAGCTGCAAAATGCCAGCAAAATGATGTCCGAGGCCCATACTGGCTGGCGAAACCGGCATCTGAACCATTTGCCACATGGAATAGGCAATCAGCGGAATTGCAAAAAACGCGCTCAAGCCAAGCTTATGCTTTAGTGTGTCGAGTTCTCTTGTGGCAAGACCAAGTTGTCGCGCCTTTTCCACTGAGCCAAGTTCCGTTTTAGTGGCGGGCTTGGCGGAACAGCAACTGGGGGTGACTTGAATTTGAATTTCCATAATGCGTTTCTTTCCTTCAGATTACCCAGTTATGCAGATAGGCGCAATGAGATCGAGGGTCTTCGTATGACGATTCGAAATAAGAGCTCTAGGCTATATCTTTGCTGGTTACTTGATAGAAACCAATGCCCTGGCGTGTCTTAGCTGCATCAACGCTTGACGCATCTTTGAATCCTTCAGTTAGTTGAACGTATATTTATTTTGTGTAACGAAATTGTCTTTGCAGCATATCCCCGGGTAAGAGTCATATGCTGCGCGCCAATGCTCGATTCTTTAGTGCTTCAGCAAAACGAATGGGCGCCTCATGGTCAAAACTCAAAAACAAACTTGGTTCAACCAACTCAAGTTCCATCAAAAGTGGCTTACCATCCTGGTCAGGAACGATATCTACTCTAGCGTAAACAGGTTCTCTTTCAAGGGTATTCAAGACTTTATGCCCAAAAGCCACTTCTGCCGTACTTGCACTTACAGAAGTTTCTCCTGCTCCACCAGCCTCTGCAAGCGCCTGGAAAGCGCTTTTCCTTGCACAATGACTGAATTCACCGTTGAAATACATGAGCGAGCGCTCGCCATAATCGAGCACATTTGACATAAACTTTTGAATCAAGACAGCACCGGTTTGGCACAAATTTCGCATGTGTACTCGGTATTCATCGAGTTGTCTTGGCAAAGAAAACTTTTTCACCTGCCATGTAGCAAGTCCAATAGTTGGTTTTACTATCACGGTACCCCACTCCGGCGGAGGTAGTGTTTCGAGCGGTTCTCCTTTTAGAGCCATTATAGATGGTACTATTTCAATACCATTTTGTTCTAGCTCAAGCAAATAAACTTTGTCAGTGTTCCATTGGACCAAGGAAAACTCGTTCACAAGCTGGTCTTTGCGGTCACGACAAAATCGAATAAACTCTTCGTAATGCAAATGATAATCCCAGGTAGAGCGCAAGACGCAATATCCAGCGGCGTTCCAGTCGATCGATGAATCGCGCCAGTCTGCAAATGAACATTTATATCCCTGTGTTTTCAAAACTTCTAAAGCGAGCCTATCGTCCGGATCCAATTCAGGCAAATCTTTATAAGTTACAAAAGTAAAATCGTAAGTGCTCATTTTGTTTGACTCGAATTCTGTCTGTCGCGCTCGCTAAGCAGCTGTGCTGCCACGCTAATTGCTATTTCCTGGGGCGAATTATTGCCTATTTGCAAACCTATTGGACAGAAGATCTTTTGTTTATACTCGATAGGAAATCCTGCCTGATCGATGTCTTTCATTAGATGCGCCGCTTTCGATTTACTGCCTATCGCTCCAAGATATGGCAGTGGTCGGTCTTTCCAGTATTTAAAAATTTCGAGCATTATGGGGCTATCGGTACTGTGCCCCATCGTCATCAATACTACATAAGCATTTCTTGGAAGTTTCTCTACATAAGTAGTCATATCCGCAAGACAAATCTTTTCCAGATTGAACGATGTTGGCAGACGATCAAGCCACGCCTGGCGCGGGTCTACGCATGTAATTCGACAATTAAGCCTGACCAAAATCTCAATTAAAGCCTGACTACAATGTCCAGCGCCAAAAATGACGATATCCCATCCATTGGGTGCGTAAACCTCAAAAAAAAGACTGACAGAGCCGCCACAAGTCATGCCAAGATCTTGATTCAAATTGATTTTAAGCAACCTGGTAGTTTTATTTTCAATCTTTTCAATTTTGAATTGCTCAAGCATCTCAAGTGCAATTTCCAAAGCACGCTTTTCGATTTTGCCACCGCCTACAGTACCGTAATACAGCCCATCTTTGGTAACTAGCATTTTACTGCCGTCTTCCTGAGGCACGCTGCCTACCGAGTCTACGATGATTGCGGACACAAATGGCTCGCCTGTAGAAAGCAGATTTGAGACCTGGTTGAAATACTCGAACATTTTAGGTTGCTCTTGCTTTTTCTTTCGAATCTTCTTTAACAGCCAATGGTCGAGCAGTCTTAGAATGAGCGCTTGCCACCGATACCGATACCGGCCTCAATCCTTTGTAAACCACCTCAGGCAGTTGTATTTCATGAAACTCGTTGAATTGAAGCGCATCATTAGCGCCTTTACCATTATTCGCATTCTCGTAATGACACTCTAGTCTCATCAATATTTCTTCAGGCGTAGCAGGAATACTCAACGCAGCAATTGGATTTTTAGAATCAGACAGGTAGGACAATGCATTTTTAATTGCTGCAAACGCCGAGATGCCTAATACAAGAGGGGGCTCGCCAACAGCTTTGGTGCCGCGAATATTTGGAGTATTATAAAAATCGGTTGTATCGATATTGAAGACAGCCGGAATATCATTAATATTGGGAATTTTATAGGTTGTAGGCGAATGATTTAAAAGAGCACCTTTATCTGAATATCGAAGTTCCTCATTGGTCATCCAGCCGATTCCTTGCATGAATGCCCCTGCAATCTGACCTCTGTTGATACCAGGATTAATCGATTTGCCAATGTCCATCAAAATATCAAATCGTTCAACAGTCATGGTGCCAGTGAATTTATCGATTAGCACCTCGCTTACGGCAGCACCCATTGTGTAATAAAGAAAAGGCGCTCCCTGCCCTTTGCTCCAATCAAAATGTATTCCTTTTGTGGCATAGAATCCCCGCTCACCAAGCGAGGTTCGCGAACGATAAGTGGCTGCCACCGCTTCAACAAACGAGCGTGAATTTGCCGGATTGTTTTTATCAAAGACTTTTTGATCTTCAAAACAAATGTTCTCAACTGAGATTTCAACTGCTTTAGCGATGTTTTGTTTGATCTTTTTACAGGCATCTATGGTGGCAGAACCATTCAAGTCTGTAGCTGAAGAGGCTGCTGTTGCCGAGGTATTGTTGTTTTTCTCTGTGGATGTAGCCATGACCCGCACATGCTCTACTGGTATGCCAAACTCTTCTGCAGCCAACATACGCATATTAGTGTTGACGCCCTGACCCATTTCTGTGGCACCAGTCGAAACTTGAACAGAGCCATCGAGATAGACATTAACCAGTGCATTAGCCTGATTGAGCATTGTATTTGTAAACGAGATACCGAATTTTACTGCAGTTAACGCAATTCCCTTTAGGTGCGTTTCACTTTGAGCATTGAACTGATCTATTTCCTTTCTGCGCTTTTGATAATCGCAAGAAGTGCTCAGCTGCTCGAAAATAGCAGGCAAATTATTGTTGGACACCACTTGGCCATATGGTGTGGTATTGCGCGAATCCCCGGTCCCATATAGGTTGCGCTCACGAATGAGATAGGCATCTATGTTTAAGTATTGAGCAATTTCTTCCATCACATTTTCGATAGTGATAATTCCTTGCGGACCGCCAAAACCACGAAATGCGGTATTTGGTGGCAGATTTGTCCTACATATTGTGCCAGTTAGTTGCGCGTTCTCAATGAAATATGCGTTGTCTGAGTGGGTGATGGCTCTTCCAATTACAGCCGTAGATAAATCATTGTATGCACCGCCATCGGCATAGAGGTCGAACTTGATTGCTTTTATGATGCCTTGGTTGTCGAATGCGACTTTGTATCTGTTTTGAAATGGGTGACGCTTTCCTGTGTATTTCATATCATCGTCTTTATTGAAAATCAGACGAGCAGCACGTTTAGTCCTTAGCGCAACCATCGATGCCATTACTGCAGGGTGAGTTGCCTGACACTCTTTGCCGCCAAATCCACCGCCCATGCGCTTTGTTATCACTACAACTTCGCTTTGTTTGAGCCCAAGCAGATGCGCAATGACATGCTGCACTTCGCTTGGGTTCTGGGTGCTCGAGTGCACAACAAGCTCATTGTTTTCGCCTGGATACGCTATACACGCTTGCGATTCAAAATAAAAATGCTCAGCGCCCCCAACAACGAGAACGCCATCCAGAACATGTTCAGCGCATTTGAAAGCCGCATCAACATCGCCACGATTGATTTTATAAACTTTGTCGATAAAAGATTTTTTTGCAATCGCCTGATTAATAGTCAATATCGGCTCAAGCTCTTCCATTTCAAGAACGATACTTTCTTTAGCAAGTTTCACAGCTTCTTTCGATTCAGCTGCGATAACAACGACGGGCTGACCTATGAACTGAGATTCTTCTTCTACAAGCAGGATCTCGTCTTGAGTAATGGGTCCAAAAAGATTATGGTGAAGGTCTTTATGAGTCAAAAGACAGACGACACCTGGAATTTTCTCTGCTTTGCTAAGGTCTAGCTTCTTAACTTTGCCATGTGCGAATGGCGAACCGAGCCAACCAACAATCAGCTCGCCTTGTGCATGCGGCATGTCATCTATATAAACAGACTCACCACGAACATGCGTGTGAGCCGCGTCGTGCGGAATATTTTTTCCAATTATCGACATAGTTCTTTTTTACCCAAATCAAAGAATAGTTTTTGAAAAATGTTTTCGCTCAATCGCAATCTGAAATCGTCCGAACCGCGAACATCGGATATAGGCTTTATGCTGGCGGCTGCAATTTCGCCTGCTTTTTTAAATGTTTCACGATTGATACTGGCACCATTTAGAAACTTTTCTACTTCCACAACTCGAACCACTACTGGTCCCACTCCGCCAAGTGCCACTGCTGCTTGCTCAATTTTTTCATTGTTCAATTTGAGCCGAAAAGCCGCGGTAAAAGAAGAAATATCCAGATGGATTCGACGCGAAATCTTGTAAAGTTTGATTGTTTCATCGGCTTTTGGTAGCGGCAAGTGAACTGATGCTATGACCTCGTCGAAATTTAAATCGAGGTCTTTGTACCCTTTGTAGAATTTTGTTATTGGCACCATGCGTCTTTTGGTTTTGCTAGCAATTTCTAGTTCCGCATCCATCACAAAAAGAAATGGTGGAGTATCGGCTATGGGAGAAGCATTTGCAATATTGCCCACAAGCGTTCCAGCATATCGAATCTGAGGCGATCCAAACAATTGCAACAATTCACTAAACTCAGAACACTTGTCTTTAAGATAATTTTCGACTTGAGAGAGAGTCACGTTAGATCCGATTATCAATTTTTGGTCTTGTTCTACAATCGACTTTGCGCCTTTCAGATAGACAGTAGATGCGGTTACTTCTGGAACCCATTCCATCTTGTTCATCACGACACCAAGGTCGGTGCCACCAGAAATGATGCGAAGCCCTTTGTTATGCTCTTTGATTGAAGCCAGTTCCTCAACACTAGTAGGAAGAAATGTACGATATTTTTCAGTCTTAATTTCTACTTGCTCACCACTGATTTTCTTTAAGGCTTCGATTATTGACTGATCGGGAAAAAGGCTGGTGACTGGCTTGTACTGTGACAGATCAATCGCGCAAGCCGAATTGATAATTGCTTCGTATCCGGTGCATCGGCAAAGATTTCCGGTCAATGCTTCTTTGGAAGATTTACAGTCAATCTTTTGTTGGTTATTACAAGATTTGACTTTCTCACACAGACCAGACATAGCCATAATGAATCCAGGCGTGCAAAAGCCACACTGAGCGCCGTGCCCATCCACCATAGCTTTTTGCACTGCGTTTAAAGGCTCTTCGAAAGAAATCCCTTCTACCGTCACGACGTGACTGCCATCCATTTGCATGACGTATTTGATGCAAGCATTAATTGGTTTATATTCAAGTTTTAGCTGGTCAGGATCCAATCGGCCTTCAAAGATTGTGCAAGCGCCACAGTCACCTTCGGCGCAAACAACTTTGGTTGCAACTAATCGCAAATCTTCTCTTAAATAATCGGTAAGTGGCTTAAAGACTGTAGCACCACTAACATTCACTTGCTTGCCGTTAACAAAAAAACTAACGAAATCTCGCATTGATTCTGGAATCCCGCGGTAGAAACAGCCTAGAACGATTACAAGCCGTTAATGGTAAACCGCATCTCATGCTTTTACAAGAGCATAGTCATGGAAGTTAGCTCAGTTTCGCTAGCTCCGGTTTTAAAGACTAATAAATATCAAATCATTAGCTCTGTTAGCTTCTTCAGCTTTATTACCGAACGTATATCTATCTATTTAGCATCATTAATTATTGCAGGACCTAGTCTTAATGGTAGTCATGAGTTATCTATTCGCCTCTTAACTCGGTTCTTTCTCTAAAACTCGTTCTCACTGTTCCAATCAAAGCTTCAGAATCAGCACAACCAATAGGAAGTGCTGAGAAGGAAGCTTCGGGGAGCATGGATGGGTTTTCCTGAATCAGACGAAACATCTAACAAAGGGCATCACAATGCTCAAGAAACCAATTGTGTGGCTGCTCTGCGCTCTTGCAGTGGTCGCCGCATACGTGCTCGTCGTCGCTCCCAAGATCGGCGAATACAGCGCGAACAAGACCTTCGACACCAATCTGACCGAACTCCAGGTCAAGACCAAGGCGTTGTCGGACAAGCTCAAGGAGCCTGCCGGGCAAGCGCTCGTCCAGGCATCCAAGGAGAAGATGACGGATTTGCAGACGCTGCAGCGCGAATATGTCGCCGCCTACCCTGATGAGGCGAAGACTGCCGCAGTGCTCGACAAGGTCATGTCGCTTGTCGCCGCTTCTCGCGCTGTGCTTGACGCACAGGACGAAGACATGCGGGCTAAAGCGCAGGAGTTCAATGTCGCCGTGAGCGTCATGGTCATGCGCAATCCGCAACTTTTCGCCAAGCGGCAACAGGAAGTGTCGAAAGTGGTCGACGAAACGATGAAGGCCTACCTTCCAATCGCCAGTCTTCAGCGCGTTCTCGACAACGTCGACAGCTCGGCCAATTCTCTTCTGATGCGCTCGGGTAAGGGACCCATCCCGACTCCCGAGGATCTGGCGGAGGCTCGAAGAACGGTCGTGAAGACCATTCTCGACCGCGTCGCCAGCGCACGCAACCGCGCCGGGCAGAACTGAGGCAACTCAGACTGCCCTTGCATATCGCAACATCAAACGAAAGGAGGACACCATGCTCACATGGCTCTTCCTGCTGCTCTATCCGCTTCTGGAATATCTTGCTTGGCGGCGCATCAACGCTACCGCTAGCGATACCACGCTTCTAATCGTGGACATGCAGGACGATTTTCCATGCAGTCGCCCGATCGTTGACGCAGTCTGCCGCGAGGTAGACCTGGCAACGAAATACGGCTGGTCGATTATCGTCCTCGAGTTTCGCCATCGTGGGAAAGGCAAACCCACGTACAGCAAGATTATGGACAAAGTACGCGCAGCCCGCGTCCCCAAAGTGGTTCTTCAAAAGGACCGCGAGGACGGTGCAGCTGTCGTTCTCGAAGCTTGTCGCAAGCGCAATCTTGGCACCACCCGGATTCGTGCATGCGGCGTGAAGCTTCTTCATTGCCTGGCCCTCACAGTCTCAACAATGGCCAGAAGCCTGCCTGAGAGTCAATTTCAGGTGGTCAGGCAAGCGTCGAACGGTGATCACGACAGTGATTTCGCCTGGTTTCATTGCGAATCAAACGTGACCATCGTCGAGCAAGATGATGTCGCCGACCAACTCGGTCAAACACTCACTCACTGCAGCATCGAAAGGAGTTCCTCATGCAAGGTCAACACTCAACCAGCGTGAAGCGCCAGGGCTCAGGCTCCAAGGTCTACGCCTGCCCCTGGAAGCTCACCGCCGACCTGTATGCAGTCCCCGCCGGCACCACATTCGTGTGTGGCAATACGGGGCTCATTTCACTGGGCAAGATTCTGGCGAGATTCAATCGCCCGAACGACCAGCTCAAATTCGTCCTCGCTCCTCCAGATGAGCGAGTGGCCCCCATGCAGTCGAGGCACTGAAGCGTCTTAGCAATGATACTTCAGTGTTGACTTAACTCGCTTGCGGCTCCGGTAACAGGTCATCCCTGTTCCGGAGCCGTCTTTTCCATGAAGGCGGTCGATTTCGTCAAGGGTCTCAAAACCCTGATGATTTCGT
>CAZFKB010000096.1:0-11454 GCA_964519785.1 uncultured Candidatus Obscuribacterales bacterium
TCACCGCTTTCCTCCTTAATGCCTTGATGCCTTGCCTGCTTAATCCACCGTGTAAAAACTTCTAAAAACTTCTAAAACCCACTATTCATCAAGTACTTCGACTAACTTGTGCCACCATCATGCTGAACGATCAAATAATGCTCTTCCAATTCTAATCATTGTAGCACCATATGCAATGGCTTCGTTCCAATCGTCGGTCATTCCCATCGATAATTCTTTCAATTTTATTTGGTGCGAATTTTCCAATTCGATTTTCAATTCACTCAGCCCTTTGAAGCATTGGCGCCAAATTGCAGGGTCGGGACTGGCAGGACAGATAGTCATCAATCCTTCAACCGAGATTGCATTCAAAGACAAAATTTCGTCAAGACTTTCTTTCAGAGATTCGGGTGTGAAGCCACTTTTGCTTGGATCGGGTAGTACTTTGACTTGCAGCAAAATCTTTTGCACTAGTCCTTTGATCTCTGCTTGTTGAGATATTTCCTTGGCTAGGCGCAAGGAGTCTACCGAATGAATTAAATCGAAATTTCCAACCACTTGCTTCACTTTGTTGGTCTGTAAGTGACCGATGAAATGCCAGTGAGCTGAGCGCACCAAAGCTGGTGACAAGTCCGCTCGCTTTTTCAAAGCGTCTTGAACTCGGTTTTCACCAAATTCGGTGACACCTAAACTGAAGGCATCTTCTATTTGCTTGCATGTGGCTTGTTTTGAAACGGCTATGAGCTTGACTGGCTTATCGGCCAATATATTTCGTATATTAGCCAGCGCTTCAGCCAATGTCTCAGCCACCTCTTTCGCCACACTCAATGCAATCGGGCACCGTCAGCAACGTCTACTATTAAGCACCGCAAGGCCTCAATTTGTCAAGCCAAGCCACCATATTCGCTACTGTCTAAAACCCGGACATGTAGCGGATATAGACGTGATCGAGTGATGGGTGTCTGAGGGTATGCGGTGTATATAGAGTGCGATCGGTGCCATCCTAGGCGGTGCCAATATTTCTTTTGAATAGCATTTCATCAAGAAAGAAATTCACTGCTGCTGCAGATGTGATTGCAGCTGTACCAGCTTTAAAAACTCGTTTTCCCAGAGACGCGTATTTGAGACCGTGCAAGCGTGCGAGCTCAAATTCCTTATCGGAAAATCCGCCTTCAGGACCGATCACTAAATTTATTTCCTGTATAGATTCAGTCTGCATGCCAGTTTCAATTAAGTGCAGTAAGGGCGGCGATTCCTGTCGTTCTGCAAGCAGTATGTTCAGCGCTTTTTCCTTACTCGATAAATCTTTCAAAATATAGTCCAGGCTGTCTAAAGCTTTTAAGCGAGGTAAGTAAAAACCCTCACTTTGTTCGGTGGCTTCACTAGCTATTGATAACCATCGCTCGTATCTCTTTTCAAGATCGCTTTCTTTCAAGCGCACTACGCCATGATTTGTGATGCATGGTGTAATCGAATTAACGCCAAGTTCACTCAACTTTTGAATAGCCAGTTCGAATTGGTCGCCCTTAAGCAAGGCTATGACAATGTTTAACTCTGGGCGGCTGGAATCTTTTGGCTGATGTTTGACAGAACTAATTTCTGCCACCACTTGGTTTCTGCTTATTTGAGAAAGAATACATATATAAAGATTGCCATCTCCGTCAAGCAGTTCGAAAGTCTCTCCAGGCTTGGCGCGGAGCACTCTAGAAATCTGGTGAACCTGATTTGGGTTTGTCAGGTTGATGAGGCCGTTAGCCTCATCGATATACTGTTTTGCCACTATGAAGCGATGAATGGTCATAAACGCCCAGTATATTCCATAAGAATAATCGGGCAGTGTTATAATTCCGAACATGGATTTGAAGGACTGGTTCGCTAAGAGGCGCGAGCGCCGCGAGCGAGAAAATTTAGAAGTAAAACAACTTCTTCCAACGGAAGATTACTGCGCTTTATGGAAGCGCTGTTTTCAATGTCGTGAGCTTTTATACACCAGAGACTTGAGAAGTAATCTGCAGGTCTGTCCTCACTGCCAATATCATTTTTGCATCGGTGCTCCTGACCGTATCGAGCAACTTGCCGATCCAGGTACATTCGAAGAAATCGACGCAGAGATGAGGTCTTCGGATCCGCTTGAATTCGTGGATACCGAAAGTTATCGCAAAAGACAAGTTTCAGCCGAGAAAAAATCTGGCGTGGTTGAAGCGATTATGACTGGAACCTGCAAGATGAATGGTCATCTGACCGCTCTTGGAGTAATGGACTTCGCTTATTTTGGTGGATCTATGGGCTCTGTAGTGGGCGAGAAAGTAGCTCGTCTGGTTGAGCGCGCGATAGAACTTTCATGCCCGCTTGTAATAATTTCCAGTTCAGGTGGCGCGCGAATGCAAGAAGGCATCTTGAGTTTGATGCAACTGGCAAAAACCAGCTCAGCACTCAAATCTTTTGCAGACGGCGGTAATTTGTACATCTCAATTTTGAGCGAACCCACTTTTGGTGGGGTCACAGCCAGTTTCGCGATGCTTGGTGACATTATCATTGCCGAACCTGGTGCTCGAATTGGATTTGCTGGAAGACGTGTTATTGAGCAAACCATCAGACAAAAATTGCCGGCTGATTTCCAAACGGCAGAATATCTGCTCAAACATGGTCAGGTAGACATGGTTGTTCATAGAAACGAGTTGAAAGACAAGCTGACCAAGATGTTCGAATTCCATCAGAAAAAGAACAGAAATATGGACAAGGCTTTAGTTCAGTCGAGCTCTAAAAAAGCAGGTGGCAAGTAATGCCTGAAGTAAAAAAGCAAGTTCCACTCGAATTTGAAAAGCCACTAAACGTGCTTGCTCAGCAAATAGATAATCTGGAGTCGCAGCTCACCGAGCAACCAGATTTAGAACCTGAGTTGAGACACCTCAAAGAGCAATACACCAGTTTGCGCAAGTCGCTTTATTCGAATTTGCGTCCAATAGATAGACTTGCTATCGCAAGGCACCCAGAACGTCCTTATACCCGCGACTATTTTGAGCGATGGGACCCCGAATGGATCGAATTGCACGGTGACAGGCATGGTACCGATGATAGTGCCATGGTGGGTGGTCTTTTAGACCTGGGCAACGATCTCAAAATTGTTGCGGTTGGCACTCAGAAAGGTCGCACGATCAAAGAAAAACAAAGCTGTAATTTTGGTATGCCCCAGCCAGAAGGTTATGCCAAAGCTCTGCGTTTGTTCAAACATGCAGAGAAATTCGGTCTTCCGGTCGTTACCCTAATAGATACTCCGGGAGCATATCCTGGACTGGCTGCAGAAGAGCATAATCAGGCACAAGCAATCGCCATAAATTTGCTTGAACTTTCTGGACTTACTGTACCAGTGGTGGCAGTGGTAACCGGCGAAGGTGGTTCTGGTGGAGCACTTGCGATTGGTGTAGCCAATCGTATATTAATGCTAGAACATTCGGTTTATTCGGTAATTTCGCCCGAAGGTTGCGCTTCAATCTTGTGGCGTTCTGCGGATAAAGTTTCTGACGCTGCTCAGTCGATGAAAATTACTGCTCGTGAAATTCTTGAGCTTGGTGTTATTGATGGTATCATCACCGAGCCGCTAGGTGGGGCACACAAAGACCCTGATGCAACAGCAAAAGCAGCCAAACAAGCAATTGTGGCTCAACTTAGCGAACTGGTCAAATTGAGTTGCGCTGAAGTTAGAAATGACCGTCAAAACAAATTCAGAGCCATGGGCAAGTGGCGCGATCAATAAGAGCGTTCGAGCCAGACATAATTTTGGATCAAAAATTTTAGTGTCTTGGACGTTTTCTGCGCTTGCTCGAGCCAGGCGGAGTTTTCTTGGTGCTTGAATATTTGACTATCATTTCGCCTGCTTGGGCTTTGAATGAAGAGTCGTTATCAACTTTTTTCAGATAGGTAATTGCTTCTTCTGTCTTGCCAGCATTGCCTTGCTGTTCGCCCAGTCGGACATACAAGTGATTCATTTCTTCTTTGTCACTGGCGCTGAGCTTTCCTTGCCCGTTGAGCGTGTTATAGACCTTCAAAGCATCCTGATACTTGCCCTGACTTACCAGTTTTTTTGCTTCTTGTGCTTCGCCAGCGTTAGCGGCTTCATCTTGGCCTTTGAAAATTTGAGGTCCAAGGGTGAAAACTAAAATTGCCACCGCCAGAACGGCGAGAACTGAAGGCAAAATCACTCTTTGCAAAACAGAGGCTTCGCTTCGACCTTTGACAAAATCAGATTTATTGATCTGATGACCTTTTTGCGAGTCGCTTTGCGCCTGGCGCATTTGTGCACGCATGGCTGCTACTTGTTCCGAGATTCGCTCGGCTTCACTCACCGCATTTAGAGCATTGATGTCTGCTACGCTTGCTGTGGCTGGGTCAAGCTGAGATTGACTTTGCGCTTGAGCTTGTTGCGCGCGATACTCTTCCATTGCCAGTGCTGCATAATCGATTGCGCCAGTGCCGCGTTGAGCTGGAACGCTCACTTCCTGGCTGGTATTACGTCTATGCAAATGCTCGTCTTGAGCTAGTGGACCTGGTTCAATCTCGCGAGATGCATTGCGAGGTTGTGCCGAGGAGGCAGCTGGTTTTGCAGGAGCTTTAATTGATTCTTCCAATGCCGTTGCCATTTCTTCCATCGTTTGGAAGCGGTCATTTGGATTTTTGGAAAGTGCTTTATTTACGACTTCTTCCAGTGCGTCAGGGAAAATCAAGCCTGGTTTGACCTGGTTTAGAGGCTTTGGTGGTTCGGACAAATGCATCGACATTACGCGGATGAGTTCGTCTGAGTGGAAAGGCACTTCGCCAGTGAGAGTTTCATAAATTACGATGCCGATCGAATAAATATCGCTTCGGCTGTCTACTTTCGAGCTTGTGCACTGCTCTGGACTCATATATGTAGGGCTTCCGCACACCGTGCCAGTACGTGTGATTTTGGCTGATTCGGACTCTTCCACAATACGTGCAATGCCAAAGTCGACGACCATGGGATAGAGTTTCTGACCACTACGCTCAACCAGAACGATGTTTTCTGGTTTGACGTCTCGGTGAACGACCCCGTGCCTGTGGGCTTCGCCAAGGGCAGAGCAAACTTGAGTTAGTAATGGAATCGCGTCATTCAGTGACACGCGCTCGTTTTCAGCCAGATAATCCGAAAGAGGCGTACCAACGAGTAAATCCATCGCTATATATGGACGGTTACCTTGTGGGATTACGCCAAAATCGTAAATAGTAATGATATTAGGATGGGAAAGGCGGCTTGAGGCTTTCGCTTCTTGCCTGAATCGCTTGATGAATTCTTCGTCCGAAACCAGGTATTCATGCAAAACTTTGATTGCGACTTCGCGACCAATCAATTCTTGAACGGCTTTGTATACAGTTCCGGCAGAGCCCTGACCTATTACAGACTGAATACGATAGCGTCCTTCAATGACCATCCCCAATAGGGGGTCTTCGCCAACAGTAACCATGTTCGAGCCGTCTCGAGGGCAGATTTCCTGCTCTTGTGAGGTTTGAAAGTTGCATACGAGGCAAAGCTTCATGGCTTATGTAGTAATAGAAACGCCAACTAAAAACTAGTGTGTAGTAAAGACCCGATTAAAAACAAGAATTGCCCAGTTATCTTTTATATTACTTTTAAGTACCACTACTTGGAACGAACAAACCTTTTTCCTTAGAAGCCAAGATGGTTGTCTTAATACGCACCCATGTGTTGTGCCTGACTTAGCAATAGAATCGATTGATTAATCGAACCCGGAATCTAACTTGAATTATCAGAACTTTTAATGACGCAAGTATCCCAAGAGCAAGCAAAACCTAAAAAAACAGCTCTCATACTGATTTTTTTCACCGTATTCATAGACCTGGTCGGATTTGGGCTCATAATCCCAGCACTTCCGACCTACGCCCAGCGCCTGCACGCCAGTGAGTTTACGGTTGGAATGCTCATTGCAAGCTATTCATTAATGCAGTTTTTTTTCACCCCGATATGGGGGCGTTTGTCAGACAAACTGGGACGACGTCCAATGCTTTTGTTCAGTCTTGCAGCGTCGGCTATAGGCTATCTGATATGGGGACTGACTGACTCGTTGTGGATGCTGTTTTTATCGCGATTGGTTGCCGGATTTGGAAATGCCAATATTGCAGTTGCCCAAGCTTATATTTCAGACGTTACCTCGCTTGAAAATAGAGCTAAAGGAATGGGGCTTGTCGGTGCCGCATTTGGTCTTGGTTTTGTAATTGGGCCTGCGATTGGTTGCGGGCTCAGTGCCCTGGGAATGAGCCTTGGTGCGCTTGGTTTCGTCGCGTTCGCCTTTAGTCTGCTCGACTTGATTTTAACTGCCTTTTTGCTCCCCGAGCCCGAGAAGCGCTCAAATGCTGGAAACGAGCGATTCAAAATAAGCCCCAAATTCTTTTTTGACGTTTTGAATAATCCAAACCTCAAAGTCTCTCTGGCTATATTTTTCATTTCTACTTTTGCTTTTGCGAATATGGAAGCAACTCTTATTTTGCTCACGAACAAAATTTTCAAATTCAATGATGTTCAAAATATGCTGATGTTCCTTTATATCGGAATTTTGATGGTCTTTGTCCAGGGTGGTTTGATTCACCGACTCAATAAAAAATATGGCGAAAAAAAGCTAATCATCATTGGTACAGCCCTAATTGCCATTGGACTGTTAGCAACGCCAATCTCAGAAAATCCGGTCATACTCTACGTGGCTCTTGCTGTTCTTGCATTAGGGTCCGGAATCAATACACCTGCAAACCAGAGTATCTTGTCAAAGCTTGCTCCACGTGATACTGCTGGCGGTGTACTTGGGGTTGGGCAATCGTTGTCCACTTTAGGGCGGATTTTAGGTCCTATTGTTGGATGCTTTGTGTTTGAAAAGCTCGGCTCGCAAAGTCCATACATGATAGGCGCTGCAACCATGGTGATTGCCTTTGCTTTGGGCTTTATGTTGCCAGAACCGGGTCAGGAAGTGGCTTGATGTCAAGTGTCGCGTAAGTGCGATACGTTGCAAATTGAAAAAATATGTTATGATTAAAAGTAGCTTAGCATTTCTTTGCGTGTGCTAAGCAGCAGTCAATAGAAACAAATTGTCGTTCTAGTCGTCTTAATTAAAAAATCAATTCAATCGCAAAAAGTAGTATCGAACATGGACTTACGTAAAATAAAAATGCAACCTCAAAATACCAAGGCTACACCTCCTAAACAGGTGCAAAAGCGGTACCAGCAAGATTTGAAGAAATACCAGCAGCAAATCGAAAAAAGCAACAAAGTTGCTGGTCGTAACTGCGCTGCCTGAGCTGCTTGACAGCATTCCTTTTGGTAGGCGTCCGCAGAAGTACTTTTTTTCTATTTGATCCCTAAAGATTGTTAGAGTAAATCCGAAAGCAGTGCTATAGGATCTGTAGTTGCATTCGTTGCAAGTACATTGACTCAATCTCCTTGGGGAATCTTTTATGAAAGCTATGGTTTTGGCTGCCGGTGTCGGATCTCGATTAGAGCCTTTAACTTCCGCCGTGCCTAAACCACTTGTTCCGATTGCCAACACCCCGGTGATGGAGCATATCGTCAAGCTTTTAGCCAAGCATGGAATCAAAGACATTATCGCCAACTTGCACTATTTGCCTGAACAAATCAAAGACTATTTCAAAGACGGTCACGATTTAGGCATCAACGTGCGCTTCATCCAAGAAGAAGAACTCACTGGAGACGCTGGGGGCGTGCGAGCCTGCAAGGATTTTCTGGGAAATGACACTTTCATCGTATTGATGGGAGACCTGGTAACAGATGCCGATTTGACCAAAATAATCAAAGAACACAAGGCGAAAAAAGCCATTGCCACTATCGCTTTGAAGCAAGTTCCAGATGTTCAACACTTCGGTGTGGCGGTTCAAGATGAACAAGGCTATATCACTGGATTTCAAGAAAAACCAGCACCAAAAGACGCGCTTTCAGACATGGCGTCTGCCGGAATTTATGTGCTTGAACCGGAGGTTTTCGACCATATTCCAGAACACGGAGTGTATGGATTTGGTCGCCAGCTGTTCCCCACTCTGATTGAAAAAGGTCTGCCTGTTTATGGCAGCACTATCGAGACTTACTGGTCCGATGTCGGTACACACGAGCAGTATAAACAATCCAATTTCGATGTTTTGAATGGATTGGTGAAAACGGCTCAGTCTCTCGATCAGAAAGCTAAACGAATTGAACAAAACGGTTCTGTCATATGGGTCGAACCTGGTGCTGAATTATCGCCTTCGTGTGAGATCGAGCCAGGCAGCCGGGTCTTGATTGGCGCAGGCACTCATGTGAGTGCAGGTGCCAAACTTTCTGGAGTGGTAGTACTTGGTAGTCGCTGTCATGTCGAGAATGGCGCAGTGATTGAAAATGCTGTGCTCTGGTCCGATTGCATAGTGAAATCGAATCAAGAAGTGAAAAATTGCATCTTAGGAAAAGATTGTGTGGCAGAAGTCTGCTCAAAGCCACGTGAGGTGGCTGCCGTAGCGGGCGGTTCACCTCGAACTACAAGCTCATTAGTTAAATAATCAGGAACTGCCAGTTGCGACTGCTTGAATCGAAGTGTCTGACTGCGCTGCTTTCCAGATTTCCATCCAAAGCCAATAATCGTATGGACTCAGAGTTTCGTATTCTTCTGTGCCTTCGATTTTCTTTGGCGCAAGCAAGCAAAGCCACGTGTGCGGGTTTGGAAAGCGCTTAGCCAGGCTGTAGCAATCTGCCATCCAGAGTATTTGATCTGTTTTGTTATTGGTGACCATATAGGAGCCCTATAAAAACGGAGTCGGAATCTAGATGGAACGGCACGTGGTTGTCATTTGCATCTTCTACTCTTCTTTTACCCAATAGAAGATGACCCGAAACCGATTTAAGAAACCAAGTCCTATTCTGGTTTTCTGGAATACAAAACTGAAAAAAATGTCCGTATTTTTGCGTGATTAAAGCTACTGTGCTCAGCCGTAATTTTTAACCGGGCGGCCAGATCATCTGTCTTCCACCTATTAAATGTAGGTGCAAATGATGAACTGTTTGACCGCCTTCATCTCCAGTATTCACTACTAATCTAAAACCGTTCTGCAGATTGAGTTTTTGTGCAAGCTCAGCTGCTTGTTGAAAGAGAGTACCAAGTAAAGCTCTGTCTTCAGCGCTTGAATTAAACTGACTGATATCTTTTACGTGCTGTTTTGGTATGACAAGAACGTGCGTAGGCGCCTGGGGACTGATGTCATTGAATGCAACTATTGAGTCAGTCTCGAGTAAAAATTTGCTAGGTATTTCGCCTTTGACAATCTTGCAAAAAATGCAATTAGGATCGGGTTGTCGAGTGTTGGTTTCTAAGCCCATTCTAAAGCCCCTTTTAAAAAAGAATAGCCAGTTTTCACTTCAGAGTTTATGCTATTAGGCGACTTGTCGCAGGAGAAATTTTCCATGACAACTGAAAATCAGTTGCTGCAAAAATGTTTGGTACTTCAGAAAGCTTTGTTTTCTTCTTTGCGTTTGAAAGAAGTACTAGAAGCCGCTGTCAAACAGTTTGCCGAGTTGAGTGGCGGTGCCAAAATCGCTATTTTCCTTTCAGATAACGAGAACATGTCATTCAAATTGATGTCTGAAAAAGGATATTCTCCAAAGACACTGGTGAAGATGCGCGAGCTGCCTTTTGCTGCTGAAAGTCTGCTTAAATCGGTGGTGCAAAAACGCAAACCCGCATCTCACAAAAGTCTTGCAGAAGCAATTGGCATCAGTGCCGATATCATGAAAGGTGAAGGTTCTAAAGCGCAAATGGCTTTGCCTCTCATCTCGCATAATCTTCTGGTTGGCGCAGTACTAATGGATCTAAGCAAGCCTGAAGTGATTTCTTATGCTGATTTTTATAACGAAGTCGCTGGCATAACCTCGCTTGCCATAGCCAACTCAATCTTGTTTGGTCGCTCAGAATACGAACGCGAGCGTGTTTCAACACTTTATAAAACCGCATGTTCCCTGACTTCTAGCATGTTGCAAATCAATGAGGTTTTGCAAATCGCATCCGACACAGCAGTTGTTTTAGGCAACACACCGTGTTGTGCAGTCTTACTGATTGACGAGTCACACAAAAAATTCAGACTGGCAGCCTTTAAAGGTCTTGAAGGTTCAAGCTTGAATGAATACGACCTCACTGTTTCGGATTCGATTGCTGGCAATGTGCTCAAGTCTGGCAAAGTGGAATATTTCGGAGATGAGCAAAGAAGACCTTATGGCATGCCTAAGGCCACCGGTGGAAGCGAGTTTCGCTCGGTACTATCGATTCCAATACTTGCTGATTCGGGTACTAAAGGCAAGAAAAATGGAATCGGAGTTCTTCAAGTTTTCTCTACCGAATTCAAAGCCTTCAACAAAGAGCAAATCGAATTGCTCGAATCGCTCTGCTCGCAGGTGGCAGCTTCGCTCAGCGTTGCTTTGACTCACCAGACAGCGGCAGCCCAGGCTTCTTACGATGCAAATACTGGTCTGTACAATCGTCTTTATTTCGATGACGTTTTGCCCAAAGAAGTCGAGCGCGCACAGCGTCATAAGCATCAACTGGGGCTTTTGCTCATCGATATAGATCACCTGGGACAGATTAACGACCATTTGGGTCAGAAAAAGGGCGATGAAGCAATCGCTTATGTTGCAGCTAAAGTGAAAAAGACTTTGCGTGATATCGATATTGCATGCCGCTATGGTGGTGAAGAAATCGTAGTCATTCTGCCTGAAACTCCCGAACAAAATCTGTTCATGGTTGCTGAACGTTTACGCAAGAGCATTCGTAACGACACAGCTCCTGGTGTTGGCACTGTGACTGTATCAGTTGGTGTTTCTTCGTATCCTAATCTGGCGTCGTCCGCTCAAGAGCTTATAACCACCGCAGAGCAAGCGGTAAACATCGCTAAATACGAAGGTCGCGACAAATGTGTGCTTGTCAGTTTGCCTGACTCCATGCAGCCAGGAGATATTTCCTGGGGAGACCTGGCTAAGCAAGCAAAACTTGCAGTCGTTGCCGAGCGACAATCCATGCTGCATAGCCGCCTGGATGTAAATGCTGAATACGCATCCTGGTTGCATGCTCCGCCGCAACTGGTGAGCAAAAAGAAGAAATAATTTAGAAATTATAAACGACAAAAATTAAGAAAAAGCGCAAAAACTCAGGGTCTGCCTCTGCGTTTAATACACTTTCAATATAAAGAGTCCTCTTCGTGTCAACTTGCCATCCCGCAAGAAGTGAAGCGCAGAAAGGACCCGGTTGTAGAGTCGTCTCTGGACCACTAAGGAGGAACCAAGCATTGGCTACAGCATCTGCTACCAAATTAACACTCAAACCCCTCGCCGATAGAGTTGTCGTCAAGAAGCTCGAGGCTGAAGAAAAAACAGCCGGCGGAATAGTTTTGCCTGATTCAGCCAAAGAAAAGCCACAACAAGGCGAAATC
>CAZFKB010000097.1:0-11013 GCA_964519785.1 uncultured Candidatus Obscuribacterales bacterium
GACACATTCAGCTAAGCATTGTTTTCTGGCTTATTGCTTCAGCCGGCGTGATTTACGGTTTTATTCCCGAAGGTATGAAAATGCTTAAGTCAATTATTCCCTGATGCTTGAGTGATAGATTTGTCTTTAGGAAACTGACTCAATACCAGGGCAAGGGTTTTGTCTGTGATTTTCATATGGGCAAATTTCCCACCTTGCGCCAGATCTTTTGACATTCTGTCGCGTTCTTCCTCGGTGGCGTTGGTGTACAAAATTCTAAAAATAGACCAGGTCAGTGGAAAAGCATTCATGGCTTTTTTGTCAGCTTCAGTTGGCGCTTGTTCAAATTTATTTCGCACTAGCTGGGCAAAGACCGCGCGGTTATCGTCTGCATCCACTGTTTTTCCAGGGTGTGTTTTTTCGTACAGAAGGCACGTCATATCGGTGTAGGCGCCTATGGCATCTTCGCTAAGTGAGGTGTTTCCTGAAATTGCGATTCGGTCGGGACCTAGAGATTCCTGAATCATTTCTTTAAGAGGATTACCCTCAGGCAATTTGCTTGCTTTGGTGCGTAAAAGCGACCTGAACAACAATCTGTAGTTATCTCGGTGATCAACATCATTCAAAGACGGACGTACAGCCGGCCAGTAGTTTTGAATTTTTGCTATTTCGGCATCTTTGTTATTTTGATTTAAAATGGTCTCAAATCGTTCGCGCTGGTCGCCTTGTAATTGGCTTGGCAGCTTGTCTGGTGGAAACTTTTCGGGCAATTCTCCGCTTGCCTGATTAATCAAGCCAAGCATTTCAAGCCAGGATTTTGTAATTGGAGTTAGAGACTGTTTAGATTCAACTTTTGTTGCTGTCTTTGCATCGGGCAAAAGTTTGCCAGGTGTGGCGCGCTGCTCTACTGGCTCGGCTTTTGGTCTTTTGAGCAACGGTTTCTTGATTGGTTCTTGAATTGACGTTTTTGCCGGCGCAGAAATTTTAGTTTCGGTTTTGGCTTCCGTTTCGTTCTCATAGCCCCAGTCGGCGCTCTGGGCTGCTTGTGTGCCGAGGAAAAGCAGGGGTAAAAATATGGCAAATTTATATATTTTTCTTTGCTTTTGAGTGTTCATGAATCTAGATAGAAAGCCTGTTTTGATGATTTAATGTCAAGATTATGGTATTATCGGCCAGGATGACTGAATTATTCTGAGGCAAAAAGGGCAATGGCTAAGCTCAAAATTAGATATTATCCGGACCCGGTACTGAAAGCTACCAATAAGAAGATTACAATGTTCGATAAGTCAGTGCGCAAGCTGGCGCAAGACATGCTCGATACCATGTATGAAAATGATGGTGTTGGTCTGGCAGCTCCACAGGTCGGAGTTTCCAAAAGAATAATGGTCATTGATGTCAACGCCGGCAGCGAAGAACATCCCAGAAGACCAATAGTTTTCATTAACCCCACTATTCTAAGCCAGGAAGGCGAAATGACTGGTCAGGAAGGCTGTTTGAGCTTCCCTGGGGTTTATTTTGAAGTGCGCAGAGCGCGCAAAATCGTAGTCAAATACCAGAATCTCAATGGTCAAGAGTTGAAGCTGGAAGCTGAAAACAATCTACTTTGTAGAGCTATTCAGCATGAAATGGACCATCTCGATGGTGAACTCTTTATCGATAAAGCAGTTTCAGCCATTCAACGCGATCTGGAAATGGCCAAGCAAGGTCTATCGGATGGCGATGTAAGCGAGCTTGAGACTCAGCTCAAAGAAGAGAAAGGTCAGACAATCAATATTTCTAAAAGCAAGTCGATGGTAGGCTAAAAGCGGCGATGTCCGAAAATTCGATTGATTCGAGTGCCCCGGTGCAAATTCAGCTTATTTCTTTTGGATTTAAGCATTCCAAAACACCTCACGCTAACCTTGTGCTGGACGTTCGCTTTCTAGACAATCCTTATTGGGTCGAAGGACTGCGTCCGCTCAATGGTCTCGATAAGCCAGTGCAAGAGTATGTTTTGACTCAGGAATTGGCTCAAAAAGCTCTGGATAATCTTGTTGGTCTAATTGAGTGTGCACTACCTGCGGTGATTGCAGGCAAATCCAACAAACTTGTGGTGGCAATTGGTTGTACTGGTGGACAGCATCGCTCTACAGCTATAGTCGAGGGTCTCTATAAGAGGCTCAAGAAAGAATTTCCTGAGTACGATGTGATTAGAAAACACAGCAATCTCGACGTGGCGGAAATGAAGGCATGAAGAAAGGTCCTCTATACCGTTTCAGATCGATGATGCTTCCAGGCTTAAAGCGCTGGATCGTCATTTTGATGGCTGGGATTCTTGGAATAGTAATCGGTATTCTTTTATTGCTTGGATATCACCCGATTGCGGTCACAGGCGCATTCTTGCGCGAGATGTTAGAACATGCAACAGACGTAATTCCTCACCGAGCTTCAGGAATTGTTCTAATCAGTCTCAGCGGTATAACCGTTGGTATCGCCATCATTAGAATGATCATTTCAATAGTGCAGGCCTACGGCAATCAGACCGAGTCGATTCCTGACGTTCTGTACAGGAGACGACACTTAGAGCGCGGACCTAAAGTAGTAGTTATCGGTGGCGGAACAGGGCTTCCTACCTTGCTTCGAGGGATGAAACGCTATACCAACAACATCACTGCAATAGTTACAGTCGGCGACGATGGCGGCAGTTCGGGCAGGCTCCGGGCCGAGTTGGGAGTGCTTCCACCTGGCGATATCAGAAACTGTATCACTGCTCTTGCTGATGAAGAAACGCTTGTTACCGAGCTTTTCAACTATCGTTTCGAGTCTGGTGGAGGTCTTGAAGGTCATAGTTTCGGTAATCTATTTTTGACCGCTTTGTACACCCTCACAAAAGGTGATTTTTTAGAATCGGTTCGAGTGGCCGGGCGCGTGCTCAATATGCGAGGTCGTGTTTTACCCTCTACACTCGAGTCTATTCAGCTCGTTGCCGAATTGGAAGATGGTCGCATCATTCATGGTGAGTCGCATATAACTGAAGCTGGTGGGCGAATCAAAAAACTGACCCTTGAGCCAGGACATTTGAAAGCCACTCCCGATGCACTTGAAGCCATCAAGTATGCCGAGTTGATTGTAATAGCTCCGGGCAGTCTTTATACCTCGATTATTCCAAACTTGCTCGTGCCGGGCGTAAGTGATGCAATCAGAAAATCGAAAGCGAAAAAAATCTATGTCTGCAATGTATTGACTCAGGTTGGAGAGACGCTTGGTTACACGGTGGCAGACCACGTGGCAGCGATTTTAGATCATGCAAGAGAACCTGGCACCGAATCTGAAATCGAGGCTATAGGTCCTCTTCTCGATTGTGTGCTGGTTAACAAAAAAGCACCAGCTCTAACCGAAAATTCTTTGTTCCAGGAAGTATTGCTGGATACAGAAAAACTGAAAACGCTCGGCGTAGAACCTGTTACTGGTATTTTGATTGGCAAGAATTCTGGGCACTATCACGATTCTGGCAAACTGGCTAAAAATATCATGATCTGGTTTGGCCGAAAAAAAAAGGGAATTAAAAAGCCTGTCGACGAATCGCTAATAGTCAGCGATGCGACACAAGAATCGAAAGAGAGCGAAGAAGAAACTGCTTTAGTAACAAGGAGATAAATATCAAATGAGCACCACACTCAGTGAATCCGATTTGAAAGAGAAAGTTGGACCACCATTAGGCAAAGTAGCAAATGGTGTCTATATCGTGACTACGAGAGATGGTGAAGAGTTAGACGGTATGCTGGCTACCTGGATTACTCAAGCATCTTTTGCACCACCCATGGTGTCTGTGGGAATAAACAAATCACGACATATTGCCAGTTTGATGAATAAAGGATCTGAATTTGCAATAAATATTCTTTCCAAAGAAAACATGGATATTTTCAAGAATTTTGCCAAGCCGGTAAAAACTCCCGAAGAAGCTCATGCTCGCTTTTCGGGCTTAGAAAGGATTGAGCATGCAGGTGCTCCAGTATTCAAAAAAGCAATTGGTTACTTAATCTGTAAAGTGCACACGGTTGTAGATTCTGGTGATCATAATCTTGTGCTTGGCGAAATAACCGACGGTTCGATATTGAATCCAGAACTCGAGTCTATGATTCATATTCGAAAAAACGGATTTCAGTACTAAAGATAAGCGACTAAACCTGTAGATGCTCGGTCTTATCATAAAGATCTAGCAGTTCGCAGCCTTCGTTATATCCTTGCATAATCAGTTTGCGCGAGCGTTCGGGGTCTATTTCGAGCAATGTAGTATTTACCGGTTTGCGAGGTTGAAAGACTCGCACTTTGACATTTTTGCGCCCTCTAGATTCTTCTGAGCCGCCGGCAATCAGCCTGTTATATAGTTCGATAGAATGCACTTCTTTGCGAGCAGAAGCATCGAGTACGATATCCAGGCAGCGCACCAGCACTTCGAACATATTGACCGGACAAACGTTTATTTGCTCGGGGTGTAAAAGAACCATATAAACTTCGTCCGCGCCTAAGTTTACAGCCATCTCCATTGGCGTGTTGCGCACGAGCCCTCCATCTACCCAGAGTCCAGAGCCGTGAATATGACGAGGAGGAAAAGCCATAGGAATGGCAGACGTTGCCATCAAAACATCCATCAACTCGTTTGTAGAAAAGATATCGTCGATTGTGATGAACCGAGTTTCCAGGCTGCACAAATCAGTGGTGCACCAGCCGATTTTCATATTGCTTTTCTTCAGTTTGTTCAAATCCAGTTCGCGCCGCAACAGTGCTTCAAGGGGGCTTGTGTCCAAAAGACCAAGCTTGTGACCTAGAATCAAACGACCGATTTGAGGAGCTGAAGGAAGAGAAAAAATGTCACTGCTTCGAATGCTGCACCACAATTCTTCCAAGCGTTTGAGTTGCCCTTGTGCAAGCAAGGTGGCGTTGATGCCTCCGATACTTGTGCCAAAAGCCATATCAAATTCAAGACCATGTTCAAAAAGAGCTTTGATGACCCCGACTTGATACGCGCCACGACCACCACCACCCGGTAGAATCAAAGCCCGAACAGGCTTGTGTTCTGTGCTTGGTGCGTTGACTGTTTCCTTGGTCTGTTCCATCAAATAAAAAGTCCTTGTAAAATCAAGTTTATACGAAAATATAGAGAATGCAGAGATCCGACCGGAAAAATCTTGTGATCATCTTTGGATATAAATGCAGCGTCTTATAAGTGAACAGCCGAGTCTTCGCAGCTTACCGCTTGAATACAACAGTCGGGCCGTTTTTGTCGGTAAACACTACAGCGAAGGATTTATTTGACTAAGTAGTCAAGCTTATAAACTAGTCTTATAGATTTATGGCTCCGAGGTGCTCGTCGTGAATTTGTCTACTCTAATTGTCTGCGAAGAGAGTCTGGGCAAGCTTGAAAAGCTTGAGGCGGTGGTGGCGCAATGCCAGGACTTGCATTATGTCGGCTCAGCACAGCGCAGTAATGCTAAAGAACGCATAAGCGAATTGCATCCAAAACTTGTTTGGATTGAACTTGCACCAGATCCAGAAGCTGGACTGCATCTTCTATCCGAATTGAAGCAGTTATTTCCTGAGACTCATTATCTAGTCGGTAATGAAGTTTTAGACGGCACCCTTGTTAAAAGTGCCATGAATAAAGGCGCTGTCGATTTTCTTGATGACAAAAGTGTGATAGCTCAATTGCCGGACGTAATTGGACGTATCGCCTCAAAAGAAATCGCCCATAAGCAAGCGATGGATAAACTTGAGGCGCAACGCGAACAGATGCGTCAAATGCGCGAAAAGAAAATGTCAGAAGATATGACCAGAGCAAATGCTTCAGTCAGTCATATGCGTGAAACTTCTAATAAGATGGAAAGTCAGGGCGCAACGAATGTCGTTTTGCTCATAGTTATGTTAGCCATCGCCATTGGTGGCGCTGTTTATTATTTCTTGCAACAGCCTAAATAACGAAATAGGGTCAGGGTAAATATTTTTTGATAGTAGGTGCAAGCTTCTCTACAAGCTTGTAGCCGCCTGAATGGTTCATGTGAGCTGTGTCCCAGTAATCCATACGATTGAATTGTGGGTCTGCTCCAACATCTACAAAATCTGCACCACCAGCTAGAGCCAGGGCTTTGATTTCTTGAATGTAAGCGTTATAGAAGCCTTCAGGCATGATACCGCGATTGGAATCTGACAGCGGCATATTTACCACTATTAGTTTGACTCCTTTCTCTTTGCACATAGAAATCAATTTTTTGGAAAAGCTCATTTGAGTTGCAAGCTTTTCTGTGTCTATATTGCGATAACGCGATTTGTATTCTTTGACCGACAAATCCCAGAGAAATTTAGGATCGGGCAGTGCGCCCTGGTGTTGCACGTTAAATCCCTGCTGAGGCTTGTATTCGGTTTCAGTTACACCAAAAATTCCGTTATAAGCTTTGTTGAAACCTTTGCGTATTTCTTTTTGGGCGTACCAGCGCTGACCATAGAGATAAACGCCTTTGGATAAAACGAAGTCCAATTTTTGCTGAAAAGTTGGCAGATATTGCTCTAGATACGGTCCAAGATTATCCAACCCGACCATGCGTTGAAACGTAATAGTGTTCATTGGCGATGCAAGCTCGGCATCATAAAAATCTCTTGGCGCAATGCCCCAGACAGCTACTTTGGGCATTTCGTTTGGCTTGAATAGCTCGTTTGCAAATATATAGACATCCGATGCCATTTGACCAAAAATTGCCAGACTGAAAACTTCGTATTTTTTGTCTCCAGTATTGAGCGCTTTCTCAAGGGAATAAGAGCGGTGATGATGAAAAATATCGCCTGTGTTTTGCTTGTCGTTATTGAAATCCATCGCCCAGAACGGATACATCACAATGGACGAGCCAAGTAAGGCAACGTCTGGTTTCTTGGGAAGGGCTCGATAATCTTTGAGGGTAATATCGATAGAGCCTGTGCCGTTCCAAATATTGTTTGAATAAGCACGCGGCGGTCCAAGAACCGCAAGCATTACTGCATTGACAAGTAAGAACAAAACAATGGCAAACAGCGCGCTGTGCAGAATGAGCTTCGATTTTTTTTCCGGAGCTTCGGGGTGTTGTTGAGGCTTTTTGGGCGTACTTAAGGTCTGCACAGGATTCCCTTATAAGAGGTCTTGACTATTCTAATGCTTCTTTGGATGCTGAACCAGAGCCTTTTGATGAGTAAGCTTTAATGCGACTAGATGAGTCGGATTTTTTATTCTCCAGGTGCCAGGCTACCAGGGCGTCGATGCCCTTTTCGATACTGGTCTGAGGTTTGTAACCTATCAGTTTCTGAGCTTTTTCTATATTTGCAAAAGTATTGGTCACGTCTCCTGTTTGACGCGGCTTATAGATGATTTTGGCCTTTTTGCCCAGCGAGTGCTCTATACACTCAACCATTTTGGACAGTTTTACAGGTTCGCTGCGTCCAAGGTTCAATATTTCAAAAATTGGTTCGCCTTTTGCAAGCTCCATCACGCCTTCGATACCACCTACAATATCGTCGATAAAAGTGTAATCGCGCATGGTTGTGCCATCGCCGTAAAGCTCTATAGGTTCATCGGCATCTATTAATTTGCAAAATTTGTGAATTGCAAGGTCTGGTCTTTGACGAGGACCATAAACGGTAAAAAAACGCAAACAGACTGTCGATAATTGATGAGCAAAAAATGCAGCATGAGCAATCATTTCGCAAGCTACTTTTGATGCCGCGTACGGCGAAATAGGTCTGTCTGTGATATCTGTTTCTTTGAAAGGCTCGCCATCGCGTTCGCCATAGACTGAGCTGGATGATGCCATAGCAAAAAATGGTGGTTTCTTTTGTGCCACCATACAATCAATAAGTCTTTGAGTACCAAGCACATTCACGTCCATATAAAGTGTTGGTTGTTCGAGCGAAGGACGAACCCCAGCCATAGCAGCAAGGTGCACCACAATATCGAATGGACCATGGTTGAATGCTTGTGCTAAGTCGTCGACGTTTCTGATATCACCTTCGACCAGTATATAACTGTTTGACTTGAGCAGATTTTCAATATTTTTGCGCTTAACATCTGGATTGTAGAAGTTGTTGAAATTATCCAGTGCCACCACAGTGTCGCCTTTGGCTATGCAACGCTCAGAAAGGTGACTGCCAATGAATCCGGCACCGCCTGTTATTAAAATCTTCCTTGCAGACATGATTAATTTAGAGCTCCGGTGTTTTTTCTATTTGAGCAAATATGTAGCGCCCCTGTCTGACCCTTATTTTCAGGCGTTGGCCAAGTATATTTTTGAGTTCTGGCTCTTTGTCAGAGCGGGCAATCAAATAGGCAGATTTAAGAGTCGGTGCAGTTTTTTTCATTGCAGGAAGATCAGGAACCACCTCTACTTTTCGCAAGGCATAAAACGGTGCTGAAGGCTTTCTGACTTGATAAATTACAATGGGTTCGCTCGACTTTGCTGCGTATTGAACAAAGCTCAATGGTGTTTCTTCCCAGTCTTTTATAAAGATGCTAATTGCATTAGGTCCAGCAAACACTACACAGCCAATCATCAAAGTGCCAAGGGCAATAAGAGATGGTGTTAGTGTTTTTGAAAGACGAGAAAAAATCAGACAAAGAAAAGAAATTGTTCCAATCAAGAAAGCAGCACCAACAATTTCATAACCAAGGGCAATTGGACAATCACGAATTCTGTCCACTATATACGGTGCCATGAAAACAGCCGCAACAGCGGCAATGCTCAATACGCCAAAAACAAGTTGTGCAGGCCAGAGCATTTTTTTGTTCAGCAAATAAGACACACCCATTGCAGCTAGAATGGCATTGGCAGGAAAGGCTGGCAATGTGTAGGGCAATAGCTTTGATACGCTCGAGCTGAAAAACAGAAGAACAAAGAGTGATAAGACACAAGTAAATAAACCAAGCCTGGCTTCGGCACTGGTAGGCTTTTGCGGTCTTAAGTATTTAAAATAACCGACTGGCAAAAGCAATGTCCAGGGCATAAAGCCTCCGTACATGGCAGCAAAGTGATACCACCAGGGATACTTGTGGTCGACAACACTGGTATAGCGTTGCAAGTTTTCGCGGACTAAAAACGCATGATAATACTCGCCTTTGGTTACATAGATTTCGTAGCAAAACCAGGGCAAAGCAATTGCGCCAACTACCATTGCTCCAGCAATGGGATTGTAATACTTGAGTGCTTGAATAAGGTCTCGATTAATCAGATGATAGAAGAACAAAACTCCAGCAACAAGAATCACTGCAACGGGACCTTTGGTCATTACACCAAGTCCAAGTAAGCACCAGGCAAGCCATTTATACGAGCTGAGTTTTTGTTCGTACGAATGGAAAAAACTGAAAAGCGATCCGGTCACAAATAACGCAAGTGGGATATCTGTAATTGCCAACTTTGAAGATGCCAGATAAAGCGGCGCAGTAATTAAAAACACAGCCGCGAGCACTGCAGTCTTTTTGTTTAAGTATTTCTGGACCATCAAATAAGTTGCGCCAACTAATATAGACCCGCATGTTGCGCTGAAAATACGAGCTGCCCATTCGGTAGCACCAAATGCTTTGTATGCTAATGCCATAGCCCAGATGCATAAAGGTGGCTTGGTATAACGGACCTGATAATTCAAATAAGTAGTTACGTATTCACCAAGCTCATTCATCTCTCGTGCAGGTTCTGCATAAAGAGCTTCGTCTGGGTTGAAGAGTGGAAATTTATCAAGCCACGAAAAATAAGTAATACAAGCAAGACTAAAAATCGCAGTAAAAAGAACCAGATTTTTCCAGTCGAATTTAGTCTCAGCTTTTGTGCTTACAGCAACTGTTTCAGTCGATGCAGGCGCAGTTAAAACCTGTTTTGTGGAACCTGCGATCATAGTTATTGTCTTTTGATATTGATCGATTCGCCTACGCTATAGATCTTCTTGTCTTGCGATTCGTGATAAGTACGCATCAAGATTTCAGCAAGCAAGCCCATCAATATGAACTGAACGCCAAGCATCACAAACATACACACAAGCACCGGTAGTGGTGTTTCGATGAATGTAGTGTGATAAGCAAATTTGAGTACAAGCATCCAGCAAAATGCTGCAAATCCAATAATGAATGACATCATGCCTGCGGTGCCAAATACATAAATTGGCTTGGTGAAATATGTAGACATGAATTTGACTGTGATCAAATCAAGCACTACTTTGAATGTACGGTTGATACCGTATTTGGATACGCCAAACTGTCTTGCATGGTGAGTAACCGGTATTTCAGTTACTTTTGCACCCTGCCATGTTGCATAAATTGGAACAAAGCGGTGCATTTCGCCATAGAGTCGAACGTCTTTTATAACTTCGCGGCGATAAGCCTTTAGCGAGCAGCCATAGTCGTGCAGTCTAACTTTGGATATGTAAGAAATAATTCTGTTGGCGGTCCAAGACGGGATTAGTCTGAGCCATAGTCCATCTTTTCTGTCTTTGCGCCAGCCTGAAACAACGTCATAGCCTTCGTCCATTTTATCGAGCAATGCTTTGATGTCGGCAGGATCGTTTTGCAAGTCGGCATCCATAGGAATGATGACTTTGCCCTGTGCATGTTCGATACCAGCTGCAAGTGCTGCGGTCTGTCCGTAGTTGCGCACGAATCGGACTACTTTGACACGTTTGTCGTTAGCAGCTAATTTTTTCAATTCGGTAAACGACGAATCATTGGAGCCATCGTCTATAAGAATGACTTCCCATGTACGCTTGGTCGCTGTAAGTGAAATGAGAAGCTTGTCATATAAGAGCTCTAGATTGTCTTCTTCGTTATATACCGGAATGATTACAGAAATTTCCGGTAAGGTCATGTCGTCGCGCAACTCTCTAGCGGCTTCAGAGCCGGGAGCGCAGTCAACTACAGTGACCTGGGCGATATTTGATTCGGTTATTGGTGTTAAACTTGGCATCTGTCAATTATGCCTTTAATTAGCGATTTGATGCTCCACCTTGAGAACTTTTCATATTCTAGGTAATGATTTGTCGCATCATTAGTATGTG
>CAZFKB010000098.1:0-7711 GCA_964519785.1 uncultured Candidatus Obscuribacterales bacterium
CGAGAGTGAAATGCGGGTAGAAGTTGTTTTCGATTACGAAGGGCTGAATTTTAAAATTATTCGCTAACGTCAAAGAAGAATGTCTAGAAGTGGGGGTGCTGGTACATCTAAGTGCAATCTTGAATTTCAGGTGCTCGAATCGAGTTCCAGTGCCGTGCCTGCGCTGGTAGGTGCGCCCGGCGCTTCAAGCGATGTAGAAGCAGAAGGTGAAATAAATGCGCTTGGACCTGGTCAAAAGCGGGTTTGGAGAAGTTTGACTGGTGCCAGCATGCGCCATACGCAGCAGGCTATTTGTCAGCTTTTGCGAATGGACTTTGACACTTTCGTCAACAGTGCTTATCTCAAACAAGGGCGTGGAGACGAATTTACAACCAGACAACCAGCTGAGCGCAAACAAGTTCTGTCAGAAATTTTGGGTCTGTCTTATTTCGACCGTATGCAAGAAGCTTCGCGCCAAAAGGCCAAAGAGCTCAAAATGCGTCTTGAGTTTATGGAAGGCGAGCTTCAGAAAATCGACGAGTTAGAAGAACGACTCAAAGAAACCGATAAACAAAAACTAGTTGCGCAAGAAGAGCTAGAAGCAACAGTTAAGGACTGGCAGGGACTGGATCAATCGCGCTGCGATATCAAATTGAAAATGGAGCAGCAGCGCTTTAAAGCTGAACGATCGCGTTTACTTGCTCAGCAATCTGAGGAAATCGAGGCAGATGTATCTGATCTTCTAGCGCAAGTCGAGAAAAATCGCAAAGAAGAAAGCCACTGGCGGGAGACTTTGAGCCAGTCTAACATTATTGAAGAGCAAGCTCGTTTGTTTATCGAGACTCGTAAATCGGTTGAAGAACTAGACCAGAAGTCGATTTTGTACCAGGGCTTAAAAGAAGAAAAAATCGAGTTTCAATCTAAGTTAGTGAGTTTGCGCAATAATCTCGAATATGAGCTTAAACATATCGAGCAGGAAATCAGCGAATTCAATGCCAAGCAGACACTTTTAAAGCAAGACACTGCTGGTAAAGAAAAAACACAGGCAGCTTATAACGAATACAAATTATTGCTTGAACAAGAGCTTGCGCTTGCTAAAAAACAAGACGAATACATGCAATTATCCGGTCGCGAAAAGGAATTGCAGTCAGTTCTTTTAGAAGCTAAATTGAAACTGCAAGCCGAACTAGAGCAAAAGAAAAATGCTTTCGAAGAGCTTAAAAAGGTCGTTGAATCTTCGTCTACATTTAGCCAAGAAAGAGAAGCTCTGGAAGAAGAATCAAAAACACTGGATAAGCTGGAAGCCGAGTTCGAGCTGGTTGAGCAAGAAGGGATCTCGCTCAAATCTCAAATCGAAACGATCGAATTGCAGTCGGCTGAGTTTGGGCGCCACCAGAAAGAGTGTCAGCGCAAAATCGATGAATTAGAAAAAAACATCGAGACCAGCATTTGTCCTTTGTGCTCGGGACCCATTGTAGACAAAGTCAAAGTCATAGACAAATATAAGCAAGACATAAAAAACATGAACTCGCAGCGCGACGAGCTCGTTGTCCGTCAACAGGAGCTGATTGACCAGCGCGATGCCATGCGCAATAAGTATAAAGAACTGAAAACGAGCCTTGCCGGGCGTAAAGAGTTCGACACCAGAATTGGTGCTTTTAATCAAAAAGAAAAAGCGATAGTCGAGTCCAAGCAGTCTTTGATCAAATTAGAAACTGATTTGGCGACAATCGAAAAGAAACTGGAAACCGGTAATTTCGCACAGGTCGAACGCTCGAGTCTGGCAGGCATTCAAGTACAGCTGCAAGAACTTGATTTCGATCCTTTTGTTTTTTCCAATCTTCAATCCGAACTGAGACAAAGACGTCACATTGAAGCAAAGTATCAGAAATTAGAAAAAGACCTGGCTACTTTGAAAGCGAACGAAGAAAAGTTTCCGCAATTAAAAGAGCGCGAGTCTTTAATCAAAGAAGAATTAGAAGTCGAGTCTTATGGTCAAGAATGGCGCCAGAAGCTTACTGAAAACAGTAAAAAAATAGAAGACTTGAGCTACGATCGCGAAAAACATCTACAGCTAAAGTCAAAGCTTGGCGAACTGATGATTTACGAGCAGAAAGCGCAAGAGTTATCTAGAGCCAATCTCGAGCTGCCGAAGATCAGGCAGGTTCTGGAAGAAAATGAAGGGAGACTTTCTTTGAAACAGACTCGACTGAGTGAAATCAAAAGTGAGCTCGAGCAACTGTCTCATTCAGAAGTATTAGACGAGAGGGCGCAGAGTCTTGATTTGAGTGAGTTAGAACGTAAAATTAAAGAACTCGAGCTGGTGCGAGATGAAAAGTCCAATACTTGTGCAGTCCTTGAAAATTCGGCCTTAGAAATATCGAAAGAACTGGTTGAGCTTAATAAGAAAAAAGATGCTCAAAAAGAACTTTTGAGTGAGCGAGAAGATTATGTCTTTTTGTCGGAGGCATTTGGTAAGAAAGGCATCCAGGCTTTGATTATAGAAACTGCAATTCCTGAAATCGAAGCTGAAGCCAACCGAGTGCTGGCCCGCTTGAGCGACAACAAAATGCATGTTGGACTAATAACTCAAGCAAAAACTAAATCGGGCAATAATCTTGAAACGCTCGAAATTTTGATTGGCGACGAGGTCGGCACAAGAAGCTACGAATTGTACAGTGGCGGAGAGGCTTTCAAAGTCAATTTTGCAATCCGAATAGCATTATCGCGACTACTTGCAAGACGAGCTGGGGCGCGTCTTGAGACACTCATCATAGACGAAGGATTTGGATCACAAGACGAAAATTCACGCGACAAACTGGTCAAATCAATCAAGGCCATTCAGTCTGATTTTGCCAAGATCCTTGTCATTACGCACATCCCGGACGTGCGCGAAATGTTTCCAGTTCAAATCCAGGTGACCAAAGAGTCAGGCATTTCCAGTTTGCAAATTGTCTGATTTCGGCTCTATATTTGAAGGCGCTTTTGACCTTTTGATTTTTTCAAGAATCAAAACGCCTGCATAAATCAGAATTGCCACCGCGCCCAGTGCTCGAAGTCCGATCAGCATCGAGAGATACTCTACGCAGACTCCCACCAGACCGCCGACTATATTGAAGGCAAGGCTCGTGCTTGCTGATTTTGTTTCTTTGAACAAAATAGCAAACATGACCGAAGCAAAAACCATCGGAAGCAGGAATATTGCAGTTCCTGCTATTTGAGCAGGGATTTCGCCCAGCTGAGTGAGTGCACTTACTTCGGTAAACGTTGTTCCAAGCAGTGCCAGTACCAGGCAGGCTCCTACAGCATACAAATTATTGAGTTTGAATTTGGCGACAAAGTAATTCGCAACCAGAATAACTATCATTACCCCTGAAATCACGGTGCAGTTGACCAGCCAGGTTGAGCCATACAGCAAAGAGAGCACTGACATTGCTCGTACTTCAAGTAGCATGAAACCCATACCAGTCAGAAACATTTGCCAGTTCATTGATTGGCTCAGTCCTTGTTTGAATTCGCGCGCCACAAGTCCGAATCCAAGTAATAGAACCGAGAATATTGGCAGCATGTAAACGGCCGGAATTTCTTTCTTGGGCAAGAACAAAAATGGCCAATCGTCGGTCGAAACCGGCGTGGACGAATTCATGTTGATTGCGCGCTCAGGCATTTCGGTATTGAGGCTGCCTTTTCGGCCCGCAGCTCCCGGACCGCTCACAAGATAACCTACGTCTACGCGTTCGTTATTCAAGCAAAAACCCAGCGGCTCCATTTTGGTGGCATTGCCTAATGCTTTGCTGTGGCGGTCGTAGAGCCAATCGGCAAAAGACAAAAAGCCAATTACTATAATTCCGTCTTTTTTGAGATGTCGCGCAGCGTCATTCAAAGATTCTTGAGTGAACAAATAATTGTCCATTCGAAGCGATGACAGCGACGAAAATGCAGCGTGACTGTCTACGTATGCAAACAAGATTACATCGTACTTTTTGTCTGATGTTTTCAAAAATGTACGCGCGTCCATATTGCGTAAAGTGACTTTGTCGCTTGCATAAGGTTGTTCCGGGTGTCGTTTCTTGCCAAGTTGAATAATGCCAGGGTCGATTTCAATCGCATCGACGTGCGAAGCTCCGCATCTTAGAGCGGCTGCGACGTCGCTACCATTTCCGGTGCCCAAAATAAGAACATCTTCTGGTGTTTTGGTAGGAAACTTGAATGGTCGCTCAAATGCAAAGCGCATTTGTTTTTGAATATTTTCAGGAAACTTTGCAAGGTTTTCTGGCGTACAATCTACGATTTGCTGGAAATTATCGTAATTGACATAAATTGCGTAGCCCCAGAATTTGTTTTCTTCTGGTTTAGAATCGGGCACTCGTTCTTTTACAAGGTCAATTCGATAATAAGGCGACCAGACTGTCTCTACATAATCTGGACCATAAAAGCTCTTTGCCATAAAAGGCGCAAGAGCAAAAGTGTAAACAAGCGCCAGTGCGATTATCAAAACGTGTATAAGACGTTTTTTCCAGATGAATAATCCTATTCCAACTACTGCCATCCATATTCCTGGCGAGCAATTAAACCAGCACAAAGCTGAAAATAAGATGGTGCCTGCAAGTGCGCCAAAGACATTTAGAGAGTAAGCCTTGAGTGGCGACATGAGTTCGAACAATTGTCCAATGCGTTGACCATATCCAACGAAAGTCAAAACCCCCAGTGTGAATGCACCAAGCATGACTACAAGCGACAAAAGTGTAGTAAAAACAGGATTGCCTGGAGCTGCCCCATGAACCCCTGCGGAGCCGACTCCAAAAAGCATGAACTTAAATGGGTCCACAAAAGTCAAGAATGTAAGATGCAGTCCCAGAGCGCATATAAGAAGTCCGCACAAGTAAAGAAAAACGTATGCCGATAATTTCATATAATCTTTGTTTCGGTTGGTCCAGACAAAACCCAGGCCCAGACCAAGAAAAGCAGCCATCAATGGAAGATTTTTGAAATAGGCAAAGATACGCATTTCTGTCGCCAGCCATCGGATAATCATCAATTCGCAAAACAGGCTGAGCAAACTAATAAGTATCAGCTCGCGCTCCAGCTTGCCCAAAAAGCCTGTGGAAGCTGGTGTTTCCTTTGATTCGGATGTCATAAAATCCTCGTAGCTGCAACAAAATATATCTATTTTAAGCTCTTTACTTCGTCTAAAACTAGTTATTATTCATTTGCGAAAAGCTCAATCTACTAAGGCGCTCGTTACGGTAAAATGCACTCAAACAATCTAACTGGGGGCAAAAGCCATGCACTTCAAAAAGCTAGTAATAATGACAGCTTTGACAACACTCTCTATCTGGGGTCCAGCGTTTGCGCAAAATGGCAATCCTGAAATCTCGGCAGTGACTTTGCAAGTCGTCCCCGGTCCAAACGGCGGGCCGCAGTCTGTTATTACCCCTCGAGGAATGGTGGTTCCATTGCCTGGTCCTGGCGTCAACACTAATTCGGTCCAAATTTTCATGGGCTCGCAAGGCGGATACTGGTATGTTGACCGAAACGGTCAAAACGTGGACCTGACAGCTGCAGTCGAACGCTTCAGGCAGATGAGTGGACAGACGGGAGTTATGGCTGCGCAAACACAAATCCCGCAGTATGCTGCAGCTCCTCCAGTCAATATATACAATGAGCAAGCTCCTTCCAATACTTCTTCGTCTGGAGGTGGCAGCGGCGTAGGGTCGACTCTGGTCACCGCCACTGCAGCCGGTCTTGGAGCTATGGCTGGATCCGCTATGACTAATTCGTATTACAACAACGGCTATTATCACGGCGTTCCTTATGGCACTCCAGTGTATTACCCTGCTGGAGGAAATCCGTACTACAGAGGTGCTGGTGGCAACACCGTCAATGTAGACCGTACTTATAACGGCGGAAATAACACTGCAAACATAAATAATGGCGATATCAGCAGAGAGCACGCCAACACTTTTCAGAAGCAACAAGAGTGGTACGCCAATCAGCAAAGACAAAATCCTTCGCAATTTCAAAACTGGCAGAAAAGTGCTGGTGGAGATAATCCATTTGTCTCTCGCAATGCCGGTCAGGCTAATGCAGCAGAGCAAGGTGGACGACGCGGATTATTCAACCGTGGTGGTGGCGCCGACGGCAATGCCGCTGCCGGCACCAATGCTGGTGGCAGGTTCAATCGTGGTGCAATGCAATCTCAACCACAAGCGCAAGGCGGAAGATTTGGCAATGCTGCTGGTGGCGGACGGTTTGAAAATGCTTCAGGTGGTGGACGATTTGGTGGCAGGCGCGGACGTTGAAATCTAAGTCAAATATTGTCTTAATTTGTATCCTGGTTCTTCTGCTGAGCCTTGTAACTCTTCCCATTACTGGATGGCTGCTTGCCCAGCGTGCCCTTCCTGATCAGGAAGGCATCATCGCGATTCCGACCCTTCAAAAAGAAGTCTCTCTGGTTCAAGACGATCGAGGCATCCCTGCCATTCAGGCCACTAGCGATGTAGACGTTTATGCTGCGCAAGGCTGGTGGGTAGCCTCTGAGCGCTTCTTTCAAATGGACATGTTGCGTCGGGCAGCCAAAGGAACTTTGTCTGAAATTTTTGGTTCGGGCACTCTGGCTCAAGACAAGCTCATGCGTCAGGTTGGTATCACTCGCATAGCCAAGGCCCAACTGAAAGTTGCTTCGCCTGAAGTGAAAGCAGCGTTACAAGCCTATAGCGATGGTGTTAACGCTTATATGCGCTTGAGCCGCAGCAAAAGACAATTGGAATTCTGGGTGTTGATGAACGATCCTGCACCCTGGACAAGTGAAGATAGTCTTGCGGTTATGAAGTATCTGGAATATTTGCAAGGTGAATCCTGGAGTCTTGATGATTTGCGTCAGCGCTCAGTCAACAAAGCTGGAGCCAAAGCCGCTTCTGAAATCTTTGAGCAGCCACTTTTCGAAGGCAAAGAAGAAGTAAAAGATGCCAAGGCTCAACTTCCAATTTTCAATTACAACGCGATACCAGATACAGTGCGCCAGCAGGTCGCAAGTCTACCTGGTATCGGCAGTAACGCCTGGGTGGTCTCTGGTAGGTTGACTGATACCAAAGGAAATCTGCTTGCTCTAGACAGGCATAATGTTTTTACCGACCCAAATCTCTGGTATGTAGCCACTCTTATTACGCCTGGCAACAAAGTATCTGGTATGAGTATTCCCGGGGTTCCAGGAATTATGTTTGGTCGCAACGACTATATCAGCTGGGGTGGAACAGCACTCAAAGCTGATACTCAAGACCTTTATATTGAGTCGTTCTCGCAAAACATTGGCAACAAATATAAAACTCCAACTGGCTGGGCACCTGTCGAAGAAATCATAGAAGAGGTCGGTTGTCGTGGTCCTGTTGGCACTAAAGTGTTCCAACAAAAAGTATTGCTAACAAGGCACGGGCCGGTTCTTACCCAATCTGGCGATTCTGCTGTTGTGCTTGCCTGGAGTGGGCACGACAATGTAAGACCTTCGCTTGATTCATATTTGAAAATGAACAAAGCTAAGAACTGGACCGAGTTCCAGTCTGCGCTTCAAGAATACAAGGGCGAGCCCCAGACATTTTTGTTTGCCGATAAAAACGGAAATATCGCAATGCAAATTGCAGGCAATATTCCGGTACGCAGCCTTTCTGCCTATACTCACAAGCTCAATGCTGGTCAGATTCTCCCAGGTTGGACCGGTAATTGCGACTGGATTGCT
>CAZFKB010000098.1:7721-11003 GCA_964519785.1 uncultured Candidatus Obscuribacterales bacterium
CGAACTTCCAAGCGTATTCAATCCGCCAAAAGGATATTTAATTGGCAAAACAGACAATTTGAACGGCACTACACTTGATGTCACGCCTTACCCGCAAGGGCGCGTGCAAGCTCTGCTTGATGCCAGTATCGCCTCTTCGCGTCGTCCCGGTTTGCCCGAGATGGCTTCTTTTCAGGCAGATGATTACGGCGCGTTGTCTAAACTTGTTAAAGACATGCTCAAGGATTCTGTAACCAAACTGGAAAATATAGACAAAACCCAAACTGTTTTGATCGATAAATTTGAAGAGTGGGATGGAATGCTCTCTGGCGATAGTGTCCCTGCAACCGCTTATGAAGCGTTTCTGCGGATGGCTGCAAGACGGATGCTTATTCCTAAAATCGGCGAAGAGCTTACCAATGAGTACATCAATAAATACCCTCGTTGGACCCATTTCTTAGAGGGTGTATTGCGTCGCAAAGACACATCGTGGTTGCCTCCTGAAGAGCGCACCTTCGATACTTTCATGGTGAGTACTTTTGCTCAAGCACTAAAAGAAGTTAGAGTAATCACCGAAAACGAAAATCCAGACGCCTGGAGCTGGAAGAATCTGCATCAAATTCATTTTCAAAGCGTGGTGCTTAATGGACTTCCCGAGTGGCAAAATCAGTTAGGCAAATTTATCAATATCGCTCCAGTAGGTGTTCCTGGCGATGGTGACGCACTCAACGCTTGCAATGTTACATACACTGCCAAAGGCGAATATAATTGCACAGTAGGTCCGGTACAGCGTCTGCTCATAGATATGTCCGACCAGGACAAATATTATGAAACCCAGCCACTAGGTCAGTCTGGACATTTGCTTTCAAGCAATCGACTGGACCAGCTCAAAGCGTGGTTGACTCAGAAGCCACTGCCGGTAGCATTCTCCGAGCAACAGATTGATAAATACAAACACAAACTGATTTTTGCACGGGAGATCTAAAAAATGGCATCCTTAAAAAAAGTACTGGTCGCAGACGAAATTAGCGACGAAGGAATAAACGTTCTTTCAAAAGATCTCGACGTTTCTTATCAACCAAAAATCACTCAGGAAGAAATTCTCAAAATCATTGGCGATTTCGATGCAATCCTGGTCAGAAGCCGCACTCAGGTGACAAAAGATGTAATTGATGCTGGTAAAAAACTCAAAGTAATTGGTCGCGCCGGTGTGGGCGTCGATAATATAGACTTAAAGGTTGCCACTGAATCTGGTGTGCTTGTTGTCAACTCGCCTGAAGGAAATACCGCATCGGCAGCCGAGCATACACTTGCTTTGATGTTTTCACTTGCGCGTATGGTGCCTCAAGCAGACACGTCGATGAAAGCTGGTCAATGGCAGCGCAACAAATTTATCGGGGTCGAACTTTTCAATAAAGTGCTGGGTATTATTGGGCTTGGCAAAATTGGCTCACGTGTTGCCCAGGTCGCCAAAGCAATAGGTATGAAAGTCCTGGTCTATGATCCTTTTATAAGTAAGCAACGTGCCGAAGAGTTAGATTTAAAAACAGTGGGACTGGAAGAAATCTGGCGTCAGTCTGACTTTATTACGCTGCACATTCCTAAAACGGCTGAAACCACAAATCTAATAAGCGGTACTGTTTTGTCGCGCATCAAGCCTGGCGTGCGTATTATAAACGCTTCGCGCGGAGGTGTCATAGACGAGGCTGCTCTGGCTCGCGCTATTGCAGAAGGGCGCGTAGCGGGTGCAGCGTTAGATGTTTTTGACAACGAGCCCCCTAAAGATTCTGCTTTGCTTTCGGTCGCAGACAAAGTAATTATGACCCCGCACCTTGGCGCATCTACCATTGAAGCGCAATACAATGTAGCTATCGACCTTGCCGAACAAATTCGCGACTATCTAATAGATGGAGTCTGTCGCAGTCCGGTCAACTTGCCTTTTATGCGTCCAGATATTTTGAAAAATCTGGGCAAATATTTTGGTCTGGCAGAGGCAATGGGTGCAATTGCAGGCGGTCTCGTCACGGGCGCTGTTCGCGGAGTGGAGATTCTAAACTATGGCGGACTGGCAGTAAAAGATACGACACCGCTAACGGTGGCGGCGCTTACCGGTTTGTTCCGTAGCAGAATAGAAAGCGTCACGTATGTCAATGCACAAATCATTGCCAAATCGCATGGCATAAGCGTACGCGAAAGTCGTCTTGAAGATTCGGGGGCAGGAAATTATCGCGACGAGCTGGGAATCATCATTTCTTCAGACGAGGGAATAGTTTCAATGACCGGCACAGTGCTTGCTCATAACGAAGCGATAATAACCAAAATCAACGACCATCCAATCAATCTCACACCGTCCAAATTTATGCTTTTCACCATGCACCAGGACAGACCAGGTATGGTTGCTAAAGTAGCAACGATCCTTGGCGACAAAGACATAAACATAAGCACAATGAGCGTTGGTCGAGTCGATATTCGTCAGCATGCAATCATGGTCCTTACGCTTGATGACCCTATAGAAAATTCGGTTGTTGAAGCGCTTCAACAACAAGATGGTATCCATTTAGCCCGGTTCGTTTCGCTTAACGCAGGCAGTGCTGCTCTAGTACATTGAAGTATTTAAAACAGACACTTTCGCTTTTGCTTCTGCTATCAACTGCAAGCAGCGCCTATGCTCAGTATGGCGGTTTGAATTCAGACGCCGACATGAGTCCGATTTCGGTAAAACAGCTAAATCTGGCTAAAGAAAAGAAAAGTGAGGCGAGTGCTGCACCGCTCAATTTCGGCTCGTTCTTCAAAGCTAAAGATATCGAAACTGCATCGTTTCCTCCCATGAATATGAGCAACATGCAAATTCCAGGACTTGCTGCCAAAGGTTCTGAGAAGCTTGGCTTCAATTATTTTGTGGTGGTAAACGACACTGGCTTTAAAAACATGACTGCGCTCTATAAAGAGAATCGCACTTTAGGAAAACCGTCGGTTGTTACAGTTGATTCCATGATGCATCCGTATTTTGCTTACAGAAACGGACTGATAGCAGATATCATTGAAAAGAGACTAAGCGGCGAGCTTAAAGCGATGATGGAAGCTGCTCTCAAGCAATCTATACTCGATTATAAATCTGTCGACGATGAAGAAGTGCAAGATGACATTCAGCGCAATATGGCATTCTTGCTTGTTGCTCTTAGTTATTTCGATGCCAAATATTTGACAATTGATCTTGGTGGCGCAAGTGACCTTGCAAGAGAAGAAATCAAACGTATCAGTCTTGGCAAAAATGCTCGTACTGCAATTGGCAATAATATTCTT
>CAZFKB010000099.1:0-10700 GCA_964519785.1 uncultured Candidatus Obscuribacterales bacterium
TTGAGATTTTTAAGTAGCATGCGAAAGTGAAGAGTTTGGCGCTTGCGATTTGGCTTTTTCTCTGGCTGAGAAGGCTGATTTTGCCTGTGCTATGTCTTGATTGATTTGACTTTTCAGTTCGTCAATTGAGGAAAATTTCTTCTCGTCTCTTAGTTGCTCGAAGAATTTCACTTCTATCTTTTGATCGTAGATATCTTCGTTGAAGTCCAGAAGATGGGCTTCAACAAGTGGTCTTTCCGCTTCATTTGGATTTTTGAATGTTGGTCTGAATCCAACATTTATCACGCAGTTTTTGCTTTCGCCATTTTGCAGTTTGCATAGTCCGGCATAAACTCCGGTTTTTGGAAGGACTTGATATTGATAAGTTTCCAGATTGGCGGTGGGAAAGCCCAGTTGTCTTCCTCGCCCATCTCCGCGAATCACGCCTGCCCATAAGGCGAAAGAGCGTCCAAGCAAATCTTCTGCGTTTTTTACATTGCCGGCTTGAATCTCGTCGCGAATACGCGAACTTGATACTTCGCGGCCTTTGAATTCAAGCATTGGGGCGGAATGGACTGTGAATTCGTGCTCTTTTTCTTGTCCAATTTTTTTAAGTAGGTTGGCATCGCCTTCGGCATCTCTGCCGAAATGATGGTTATGTCCAACTGATATAGATCTTGCGCCCATACTGTCGATTAAAACGTTTTCAACGTACTGACGAGGGCTCAGTTTGCAAAGTTCTTCTGTAAAAGAAAGAACAAGAGCCACTTCTACTCCAAGCTCTTTGAAAAGTTCAAGACGTTGCTCGATTACAGTGAGCAAAAGGGGCGACTGTCCGCGGGTGAGACTTCTTGGGTGGTCTTTGAAAGTTACGACCCCAGCCTTAGCTCCGATAGACTTCGCTTCTTCTACTGCTTTGGAAATAACCAGTCTGTGTCCAGGGTGAACTCCGTCGAAAAAGCCCAAGGCAATCGCCGATTTGGTGACCAGACGTTTTTTAGGGTTGGCTTCGTAAAAGATTTCCAAGTCGACAATGACCCCGTTTCCAAAAATCCTGTTTACAAGTGTACTTGATGTACTTGGCTGCTATGCCCTTGACATAGAGAATTATATTTATTGTAACCAAAATAGTTCCATTGATTTGGCAAAAACTAAGGCCGCGTAAGGGAATTAGTGCCCTCATTGTGATAAAATTTAGTGAGATAAAACGACGATGGAGTATTCTCTCCGTTTGTTGTTTTTCTTGATGTTATGCGGATTGATCGCACTACCGAAAAAAGCGGCGTGCAATTAACAGGGGATTTATGGCTAACGAAAAGGCGAACACACTAGTGACGGACGAGAAAGAATCAGAAGAAGAGAACAAGAAAGCTAACGGTAATATCGGCGATACCAATGTCGATGGCGAGTATTCAGCTTCTAATATTGACGTTTTGGAAGGGCTTGAAGCAGTTCGAAAACGTCCTGGTATGTATATCGGTACCACCGGTCCAAAAGGTTTGCACCACCTTATCTGGGAAATTGTCGACAATGCCGTGGACGAAGCTCTTGCTGGTCACTGTAAAACAATTGAAGTTACAGTCAATGCCGATAGTTCAGTCACGGTCAAAGATGATGGTCGTGGAATCCCAATCGACATAGTTAAAAAGACCGGTAAAAGTGGTGTTGAAACAGTATTCACTATTCTGCACGCTGGTGGTAAGTTCGGTGGCGGAGGCTATAAAGTTTCAGGCGGTCTGCATGGTGTGGGCGCTTCGGTAGTTAATGCGCTTTCTGAAAAATTAGAAGTTGAAGTTTATCGCGACAACAAAATCCACAAACAAAGATACGAACGCGGAAACGCTGTGGGTGGGCTTGAAGTTGTCGGTTCTACCGAAGAGCGCGGAACCAAAGTTACTTTCTGGCCTGACGATTTGATCTTCCACGATTTCGATGAAGACGGCGAGCGCATAAACATTCACTTCGATTGGGATACTATTTCTGACCGATTGCGTGAAATGTCTTTCCTCAATAAAGGCCTGAAAATCAAAGCTGAAGACTTTAGAGAAGCTGAGAAAAAATCAGAGGTTTATCACTACGAAGGTGGTATCGCAAGTTATGTCGAGTACATGAACGAGACCAGAAACGTATTGCACAAGCCGCCAGTTTACTTCGAACAAGAGCGCGATAACATAGTGGTTGAGTGCTCACTGCAGTGGACTGACCTCTATCAAGAAACGCTCAATTCCTTTGTAAACAATATCAATACCCACGATGGCGGTACCCACTTGCAGGGTTTTCGCATGGCACTCACTCGCGTGATCAATACCTATGCTCGTAAGGCTGGTCTGCTCAAAGACGCGGATCAGAACTTCCAGGGCGAAGACGTGCGCGAAGGTCTTACCGCGATTGTTAGCGTAAAAGTGCCAGAGCCACAGTTTGAAGGACAGACCAAAGCTCGTCTTGGTAACCGCGAGGTACAGGGCGTAGTTCAAACGGTAACTTCAGAACAGCTGGCTGACTGGCTTGAGCTTAATCCAAAACCTGCCAAAGAAATTATCACCAAGGCAATAAATGCAAGAGCCGCACGTGAAGCTGCTCAAAAGGCCAAGCAACAAGTAAGACGTCAATCCACTCTGGAAAACTCTTCACTTCCTGGCAAACTTGCAGATTGTACGGACCGTGACCCTACAAAATGCGAAGTCTATCTGGTGGAAGGTGACTCCGCCGGTGGTACTGCTAAAAAAGGTAGAAATAAAAATTTCCAAGCCATATTGCCCTTGCGCGGCAAAATCTTGAACGTAGAACGTGTGCAACCAAGCCGAATTTACGAAAATGCTGAGGTTCAAGCGATGATTCAAGCTCTTGGGCTTGTGGTTCGCGAAGAAACAGACGAAGACGGAGCCAAAACTGGCGGTATTCTAAGACCAAATGCGGAGAATCTTGATCTCGATAAATTGCGTTATCACAAAGTGATCATCATGACAGACGCTGATGTAGACGGAAGTCACATTCGCACCCTGCTTTTGACTTTCTTCTTTAGATACGCAAGACCGATGGTAGAAAAAGGCTATGTCTACATCGCTCAACCACCACTGTATAAAGTGGAAAAGGGTAAAAAGCACGAATACTGCTATAACGAGCACAAGCTTCAGGCAGTGCTTGCTGAAATGGGAGACAAAGCCATCGTCCAACGATTCAAAGGTCTTGGAGAAATGGAAGAGCAGCAGCTATGGGACACCACCATGAATCCCGAAACACGCACTTTAAAACAAGTAACTGTTGAAGATGGTGCGCAAGCCGAACATATTTTCGATTTGCTCATGGGTGAAGCGGTCGGTCCTCGTCGTGAGTTTATTGAAAAACACGCCCACTACGCAAACCTGGATCTCTAGTTAATTGAGCGCGAGCACAATCAACGTTCCCAATACAATCACGGTTGCACGTGTGGTATTGGCACTGGTGGCGCTGTCGATTTTATTTGTCGACGGCGACACCATTAGATGGGTCTCATTCGGGCTTACCATCGTTGTTATCTGGGCTGATGGTCTCGATGGATATTTTGCTCGCAAACTGAACCAATCCACTAAATTTGGTGGCATTCTAGATATCGCTGGTGACCGCGCAGTCGAAATGGCATACTGGATTGTTTTCTCGTGCTTGCACTGGGTTCCAGTCTGGGTGCCGCTTTTGTATCTGGTGAGGGGCACGTTTGTAGACGCGATTAGATCGCATGTGAGCGAACAGGGCCTAACTGCTTTTGGAAAAAACACGATGATGCAATCGAGTCTTGGTAAGTTTTTGGTGGCATCAAATTTCAGCCGTTTTACATATGCGTTAGTAAAAGCAGTCGCTTTTTGTCTTGTGATAGCAGCACAAACTCAGCTCGGGCACGGTTATGCTATCCCGAGCATAGCAACATTTTGCGTTTATGCTTCTTGTGTTTTTTGTCTTGTACGTGGACTACCGGTTATATTCGAGGCACCTGCAGTTTTTCGTCACTTCCAGTAGTCGCCGCCTTGCGAATTGGGGTTGACTTCACCCACGCCATTTGGGCTTTTGGGTTGGTCCGAAGCTTGACCGTTATTGCCCCAGCCTGAAGTGGTAGTGTCTTTGGGATTATTGTTCTCACCCCAGTTTGGCGGTTTTTGTTTGGCATTCAAATCCAGTGCAGGATTGCGCTCCGCTTGGGTTCCCCATTTGTTTGGTTTAGACATTTCAGTGTGAGGGTCTTGACCCCAAAGAGTCGAACTGTCTCCTTTCGCAGGATTCCAAATAGTACCGTCGGCACCCATTTTATCGTTCTTAATTTGTTTGCCACCAACATAGCTGACACCAGGAACTTCAGGCTTATCACCTTTGTCCCACCAGCTAGGTCTGCCCATTGTGCCGACTGAGCCTGTGCCGGTCGTAGGTTTTCCATGTCCGCCAGAAGTTGGTTGACTGCCTACTTTTAAGTAATCGCGTCTCCATGTAGGAACTTCAGCTCCTTGTTTCCACCAGGCTGGTTTCTTAACTGCGCGACCATCTTGAATAACATAATTGTAGCCATCGCCGTTTTTCTGGACGTAGTCAACACCCTTTAAGGCTGCTATTTCGCGTCTATATTGTTCTTGCATCATTAGCTGCTTAGCGCGCAACATTCGAAAATCCTGGACGATATAACACTCGCGTCCTACCAGCATTTTGGCAAAAGATTCAAGCTTGTCGAACCATTGTAATTTTCTGTCTATGTCATCGACTACTGCTTCTTTCAGCTTGATCATCGCGTCTTTTGCAGCTAGATTTTTCATGGACTGAGCAGTTGGCTGCTCGTAATAACTCATGAGAAAAGTCATATGAGTCAGAAGATCGTTTATCCAGATTTTTGTCTGCTTATCTAGTCTGCCTTTTGGTCTGCCTCGCAAATCGTTTTCGCACATGTTCATTGCGTATTCCCAGTGCGTCTTGGCAGTAGGGCGTTCGCCTTTGTTCCAGGCTGCAAGACCAAGTCTGTCGTAATAGACCCATTTGGGTAAATAACGTCTTGCCTGCGCTTGAGCATAAGTCGCGTTTGCGGCTGTTGGTGGATTGGCTGCCAGACAAGGCATATTCTGGGCTGCTAAAAGCAGTGAAACCAGAGCTAAAGGTCTATTCATTAGTTTGCTCCTGTCGGCCAGACAAAAAATACTAGCACTTAATATATTCATTTTATACTTAAAATAAGTGAGTCGCCAATCCAATCTATTTGAAGACCGATACCTACAGTCTTTTCGAGCAATTTCGCCACTTGAGGCTCTGCTTTGCGAGACTCTAGCCTCGCAAGGTCCTTTAATGTAGTTAAACCGATATCGGAACGTGTTTGTTCTATGGTGTCTCGAATTCGTTTAATGTCGAAATCGTCGTACCAGTGATGATCTGCAAACGGGAGCCGGGCATTCAAAGTGATTTTTAACTCGCGAGATTCAAGGTCATTGAAAAACTGGTCGGGTCTTGCTATGCCAGCAAAGGCAACTGCTGATTTATTTTGAGTTTTGAAGGTATTTTCGAGTTTGAACCGACAAGAGTAAACAGCACATTTTGGAGCATGCTTGTGGATCGTGTTTTTGATCTGTTCAAGTTTGAGTGCGTCTGCATTAGTGGGCACTTTTGTTATCACTACGTGGGTCGCGCGAGACAAGGCCGAGACTGGCTCGCGAAGTCGTCCTGCCGGGAGTAATTGTTCTGATTTCAGGTCGTCCTGGTAATCGAGCAAAGCTATATTGATGTCTCGATGCAACAAAATATGCTGAAATCCATCATCCAGCAAAAGTATGTCACAGTTGAATTTGTCGATAGCTAATCTGGCAATGGCAGAGCGAGACCGTCCGCAGATCACTACAGCTTGCGGTACTTCTAGCGCCATCATATATGGTTCATCGCCACAATCTTCGACTGAGCACAAAATTTTAGTACCATCACTTGCGACGACAAAATCAGACTTCGATTTGCGATTGTATCCGCGGCTCAAAATCCCAACTTTGCGACCTTGTTCAATCAATTGCTTGGCGAGAAACATGGTAATTGGAGTTTTGCCCGTGCCACCAACAGTAATATTGCCAACACTTATGACCGGAACTTCGACTTTGTTAGTAGATGCAATACCGCTTGCGTATGCCGTTGCTCGAGCGTTGACCAGTGTTTTGTAAACCAGTGCAGCCGGCGCCAAAAGAGCTTTTGCCAGTTTTGACTTGGGCAGTTCAAGACTCATTGGCTAGGACCTTCTTGATTGCAGAAAGCGCCCTGTCACAAGCTCCCAAGTTCTGATCAATCCAATTTTTTCCTAAATTGCCTTTTCTCATCGCCTCTTCTTTATGGTCATAAAGATATTTTACATGTGTTTTGAATTCATCAGAGTTTGATGCGATGGTGAGCGCATCAATTTCAGAGAGGGCATTTGCAAGGTCTCGTGTTTTCTGGATATAGGGTCCGCAAACTACGGGAACCTTGAAAGCAAAAGGTTCAGCGACATTATGTCCACCGATATTAACCAGCGTGCCGCCGACAAAAGCCAGTTGAGATAGAGAATACGACTCCATTAATTTGCCTAAAGTATCTAATAGGAAAACGTGATCATTTTCTTCTAACTTTTCTTCTTTTGAAAATGATTTTGGTTTGAATCCGGCGTCTTTGATCAAATTGCGTACATGCTCGAATCGCTCGGGATGTCTTGGTGCAATTACTAGTCTTGGTACTGGGCCCGATGCGCTTTTGTTTTCAATTAGATGTTTCAGTGTTTCAAGTACGATAATTTCCTCGCCCTCATGGGTCGAGCCGGCGGTAAAGAAAAAGTCGTTTATGTCGCCTTTTAAATAATTTGACAGAGTGCCACCATTTTTGGTTGCATCTCCGGTTAGTCCGTCGAGCTTGATATTACCTAGTATCTCAATATTTTTATCGCTTCCCTGTACCGATGCGAAGCGCTCAGCTTCTGATTTGTTTTGCACTCCAATGAAAGTGAATTGAGCCAGGACTGTCTTGAAAAAGAATCTTAAATTGAAGTACGATTTATACGATTTGGGTGACATCCGAGCATTGACAGACATCACCGGAATCTTCCGTTTTTTACAAGCATGCACAAATCCAGGCCAAATTTCGGTCTCGACAAGCATAAAGGCAGCCGGATTGACTGTGTCGAGCCAGGAGTTAATTGAGCCTGGCAGGTCATATGGAAAATAGGCTACAGTAGCAAATTGTCCTGCTTTCTCTTTTGCCATCGCCTGCCCCGTCCCCGTTGTGGTCGTAACGAACAAAGGCAGATCTGGTAATTCTTGTTTGAGTTTTTTGAGCAATGGCAGAACTGCGTTGAATTCGCCAACAGAAACTGCATGAATCCAAAGCGGCTTCTTATTGCTTGATCTGATTTTTGAAAGTTGTTCTTTGATTGATTGAGGAATAAATCCCATCTTTTGACAGAATCCAAAGCGTGCTCTGGATGAAAACAAAAGCAGCGGCGAAGCCAAAATCATAACCAGGGCGAGACCGATTTGATAAAGTAGTATCATTACTGATACCATAAATTGTTCGGACCTCCTTCTTCTAAATCAAATCGATTGCGTCTACATCAATAGCTATGTGGACATTTTTATCTGAAGTCCCAATAGTTTTAGCTCTCAGATATTCGACCAGATTGCCAAATGCATTTGCGTCAGGGCTAAACAATTTGACGATTAAATGATATCTGAATTTGCCTCTGATTCGTTCTACCAGACAAGGTGCTGGTCCCAAAACTTCAAACTCGTTATCTGAAATTTTTTCTCTGAGTTTATTTGCAATGTCTTTCACCATTTGTTCACACTTTTCAATGCAAATGTTTTGATCCTGGCAAGAAAAGACTATGCGAAGAAGTCGACCAAAGGGAGGATAGTGAAAAGTTTCACGACTTAACAGCTCGGTTTGGGCGAACGATTCAAAGTCATGTTCTTGTACTGCCTTAAAGACTTCAAGTTCGTTGTTATAAGATTGGAAAAACACTTCGCCAGGTCGTTGCCCTCGTCCGGCTCGACCGGCTACCTGGCTCAAAAGCTGGTATCCGCGCTCAGTACTTCTATAGTCTGGCATATTGAGTGCCGCGTCTGCAGCAAGAACACCGACTAGAGTGACATTGGCTATATCTAGTCCTTTTGCCACCATTTGAGTGCCAATTAAAATGTCTGCTTCGTGACGTTTAAATAATTCGAGCGTGTCTCGAAAAGCTCCTTTTTTTAGCGTCACATCGCTGTCTAAGCGAACTACGCGGGCTTTTGGAAAGCACTCGTGTACTTGTTCTTCCACCTTTTGGGTACCAAGTCCATATTCTTTGATGAAAGGACTTTGACACTCTGGATTAGGGCAAAGTTTAAAGTTCGTTCTCTCGTATCCGCAGTGGTGACAAGATAAATAGCCTTTGTTTGATGCTTCGTTTTTTTGCTTTTGATTTGCTCCATGTCTTGCAAAACGATGAAAAACCATTGAAACGCTGCAATGTTTACAGGTAGCCACATAACCGCAAGCCCTGCAAAATACGTGGCTTGCATAGCCACGACGATTGACTAGCAAAACTGTTTGTTCTTTGCGCTCCAGTCTATCTTCAATAGCGTAAAACAAATCTTTGGAAAAAATGGTTCGGTTGCCCAGACGCATTTCTTCTTTCATATCTATAACTTTCACGCAAGGCATGTTTTGGCTGAAAACGCGCTCGGGAAGCGTCAATATCGTGTTTGCTTTTTGAGCGTTGTAATACGTCGACAAGTCGGGCGTGGCACTTCCGAATAATACAAGGGCGTTGTGGCGCCTTGCTTTTTCGAGAGCTACATCCTTGGCGTTATAGCGCGGACTGGGACTTGTCTGTTTATAACTTGAATCGTGTTCTTCATCTAGAATAATTAGCCCCAAATTGGGAATATTTGCAAGCACTGCTGAGCGAGCACCAAGTAGGATTTTGACAGAGCCATCTCTGATTCTTCTCCAGGTATCGAATCTTTCGCCAGCCGATACAGCGCTATGCCAGATTGAAACCAGTTCGGGAAAGCGATCGTTTAATAGACTTACAAGTTGCGAGGTCAATCCTATTTCAGGGACCATTATTAAAGCGGTTTTTCCGCTTTTGATTGTTTGTTCTATCAACTTCAGATAAACTTCGGTTTTGCCAGAGCCGGTCACCCCGAATAAAAGCCAGGGTTTCACTGGTTCTTGATTAATGGTGTCTTTTGTATTTAGAACGAGATCCAGCTCCTTTTCTAGTACGTTCAAACATTTTTTTTGATGGGTAGTTAATTGCTTGCAAGAGTTGTCCTGGTTGCTTTTGAAAGCAAAAGCATTCAGCGGATCGCGTATGGAATCTTGTTTGCTAATTAGAAGCAAGCCTGCATCGCTCATCTTCTTGATGGTATTACTTGTGGTGCTGGCTAATTTTACTAATTCGCTAAGAGGGATTTTTCCTTCGTGCTCTTCTAATGTGGAAATTATTTTTTGCTGTCTGGAACTGATTTTTATATTTTTGTTTTGCAGATCTGGTGCAACTTCCACCAGATCTATCGATTTGGCAACCACTTTGCCATGCGTTTCTGCCAACACTTCGATATTGCCGGATCTCTTCAGCCAATTGAGTGCTTTATAAAAACTGCTTGCACTAGCTTTGGTGCTGTCTTGATATCGGCGTCTGAGCGCAAGTAGTGACGATTCGCCGCTTTGAGCAAGAATGGAAAAAAGGCGCTCACCTTCTGGTGGAGACTTAAAAGTTGAACCGTTATCGGTTGAGGTTTTAAGACAGGAGGCAACGAGGCGGACTCGTCTTTTAAGCCTTGGCGAAATCGAAGAAGGCAGTGCTGCTTGGATTACATCAGCTAAGTTGGCACAATAGGTGTTTGCCAGCCAGTGTAAGAAATCAATGTAGTCAGCATCGAAAAATGGATTGGCGTCCATTACTTCAAAAACATCTTTGACCTGAAAATCTTTTGCAGTTGAGTCTTCGAGCGAGACCACATAGCCTGAGACTACGTTTTGTCCCTGTCTGCCAAAAGGTACGAGCACGCAAGAGCCTACAAAAACTTGATCCTGTAGCAAATCGGGCACGCCGTAGGTGAACAGGCGATCTCGTAACTCAGGAGCCTCAATATCGAGGGCTATGTTGGCGAAAACTGAACTGGCCAATTTACCCACACAAAAAACTATGCGGATTGAATTCTACCTTATCGACTGATCTTTAAAGATTTAAGAAAAGCCAATGACGTACTTTTGCCAATTTGTTTGTGGATTTTGAGAAGTACTTGTGTATTTGGAAATTTCAAAATGCACATGAGAAAGTGGGCGTCTTGGCGAAGAGAGCAGTGCCATACCTGCTTCGCGAGGGGTCCGGTCGCCTTTTTTGACGTTACATTTGAGACAGGCTGCCACGACATTATCCCAGGAATCGATACCACCTCTCGAGCGAGGCATGATGTGGTCGATTGTGAGGTCGTGTCGCTTGACTCCACAATACTGGCAAATGTAATTATCGCGGTGCAAAATGTTGCGCCGCGATAGTGAAATTTCCTTGTACGGGATGCGGATGTAATGCCTGAGCCTAATCACCGTAGGTAATGGAAAATCGCCATATAAAATCTTGCTGTTGTGTTCGATTCTCTCGGCTTTTCCTTTGAGAAGAAGAACTACAGCACGCCGCCATGTACATATGTTAAGCGGCTCATAGGAAGCATTTAGCACTAAAACCTTAGACAATATGCACCCTCGACTACTAACGAATC
>CAZFKB010000100.1:0-10544 GCA_964519785.1 uncultured Candidatus Obscuribacterales bacterium
ATTCCAATGTAGACCGCCATCACGCCACCCGATACGCATGCCATCGAGCCTGCCATCGATGCTAGAAGTTCAGACATAGTCATAGACGGTACATAAGGTTTAATAAGTAGCTGAGCTTCTACTTGACCGACAAATACGCTTGCAGCGTTCGACAATGCCTCAGAGCCGCTAGCGCCCATTACGAATGCTACAAACCGAGCAACCAGTTGAACAACACGTTGCATGATACCTAAATAGTACGAAATAGTAACAAGGCTGGACACGAAAATAATTGTTGGTATCACTCTAAAAGCAAAAAGAAATGCTGACCCTTCGCCGAAAACTCGCACCAGAGTTTCGTGCGTAGCAAGTGGTCCAAATACGAATTTGGCACCAGCATCGGAGCATTCAAGAAGGCTTGTAATACCGTCGCCTAAAGATTTGAATAATTGCTGGCCGAAAGGCACTTTCAAAACAAATATCGCTAAAACCAGTTGTAATGCTAATCCAGAGAGAATCAAGCGCCAATTGATGGCCTTGCGATTGTTTGACATCAGATAAGCGGTACCAAGAATGAGGAAAAATCCTAGAAAACCAATGAGCTTGGATCCGATGCTTTCTGACATTAGTTGTCTAATAACTCCTGGTTGTGCGAAGATGCTGAGTCTTCTTTTCTAGCTTCTGTTTTAACTTCGGTGACGCCGCTGGCATTGCCACCACCCGTTGGATATAAAAGAGGATCTACCGGGTGCGACTTTTCTGGTGTCGGTGCTGTTGGAATCGATGCTGTTGTGTTCTGGTTCGAAGTATCATCGACTAATGGATCTTTTTCGACGTTATTGTTTACGCCTTTGTTGGGTGCAAGTTCTGGAGCGGTAGGAGGAGCAGCGTTAGCATCGCTTGTTGTTTGTCCGCCACCTGGAGAGGCGGTTGTGGCTAATTGTTCGCCATTACTTGGAGTTGGATTGATAAATGCTCCAGCTACGTGTGGTCTGAGTTTGTAATATTCTTCTGTGTATTCTTTCCAGGCTGGTGCCATGATAACGCCACCAGTTACGTTTTTGCCAGATATTGGTTTGTTCTCGTCGTTACCCGCCCAGAGCACTGTAACAAGGTCTGGAGTGAATCCGCAAAACCAGGTATCGCGACCTTCGTCTGCAGTTCCTGTTTTACCTGCAACTGGTCGGTCCGGCATTCTGGCAGCGGTTCCAGTACCTTTGTTTACTACGTCTTGCAAAATACTTACTAAGCGCGCGACTGGTTCAACATCAAAAACGCGGTCGACTTTGGATTCAAATACTTCAATAATTTGTCCACGACTGTTCTCGATTTTGCGCAACACCTGAGGAGTTATTTGAACTCCAGCTCGTGCAAAAGTGGCGTAGGCACCAGCCAAATCGAGAGGTGAAACTGCTGAACTTCCAAGTGCAAGAGATAAATTGGGGTCAAGTTTTGTGGTGATGCCAGCAAGTCTTGCAGTCTCGATGATACTATCCATAGAGCCTATTTGCTGTGCAACTTTTACAGATGGGATATTGCGCGACATCATCAAAGCTTTGCGCGCTGTAATTTTGCCCATGAATTTATGGTCAAAGTTTTGCGGCTTGTAGTCGGGCAATCCCCAGCGTTGCTTAACTATAAGAGGGGTGTCCTCAATTATAGAATCAGGATTCAAAATACCGCGTCTAAAAGCAGTTAGATAAACAAATGGTTTGAACGAAGAGCCTGCAGTGTGAGGGTGAGTAGCCCTATTGAATTGATGCGTCCAAAAGTTACCGACACCACCAACAAGCGAAATTACAGATCCGTCTTGCACCAGAACCGATACCAGCGCTGCTTGCTCCACACCTTTAGGAGCTTTTTTAATGCGCTCTTCCAAAATGCGCTCAGCTAATTCTTGCGCTGCTGGATCCAAATTTGTATAAATGCGCAAACCTTGTCTTCTAAGCTCGGCCTGGCTGAAGCGGTCGCGCAAAAGTTCGAGCACATAACTTATGTAATAAGGATACTTTTGAAGTGGGTTGCGTCCCTTCTTGAAAGTTAGTTTGGTCTTTTTCGCTTCATCTGCCTGATTTTCAGTGATGTATCCGTACTCGACCATTTTATTTAAAATTTCGTTTTGACGGTCGAATGCGCGTTTTCTATTTGCCACCACGCCTAGTTCTGATGGGGCTTTCACCAATCCTGCAATAAATGCTGCTTCGGGCAAAGTCAATTCAGCTGCGCGTTTATCAAAATAACGTTTGGCTGCACGCTCGATACCATAAGCGTTATTACCAAAATAAATCTGGTTGAGATACATTTCTAAAATGCGTTCTTTTGAATACTGACTTTCGAGCCTGAATGCAAGATACGCTTCTTTTAGTTTTCGTTCGTAAGTACGACCAGACTGAGTGAAGAACAAATTCTTCACCAACTGTTGAGTAATAGTCGAACCACCTTCTACAACTTGTCCAGCTTGCAAGTTGTTGCGCATGGCGCGCATTATGCTTAAAAAGTTGATTCCTTTGTGCTCGAAAAAGTGGTGGTCTTCAGCTGCAAGCATCGCCTGTTGCATCTGAGTAGAAACTTGATTGAGCGGAATTACGCTCCTGTCTTCATCACCTTCGACAGTGGCAACAAGGTGATCGAAACGATCATATATCTGAATAGCCTCAATCGGCTCGTAACGCTCGAGCATTGTGATGTCAGGCAAATCTTGCATCTGAGTCCAGAGCGACGCGCCTAAATATCCGCCGCCCAAAGCTATCCCAATGATTACAACCCAGAATGTTCCCTTGAGAAAAGAACCCAGGGGAGATTTCTGTTTTCTGGCTTGTGACCGGCGTTTCGCCACGTTTTTTACTTGCTTGAAAGGTAGGATAAATGCGCTCTTGTCATTATAACTCTTCGAAGCAAAAAACTGCCCCAATGGGCTTATTAGCCGCCTTCTTTGAGCGAAGTTTTAACCGGCTCCTAATAATTGCTCATGTCGTCATTGTACATGTTGACATTCCCGACATAGAGCCTGGTCGTGCCATTTGGGCTCTTGATTGGTCTGCCATTGGAGCCAGCGCCCCAAACGACAAATATGTCCTGGCTGTTGCTAATAGCTGTTATAGTCCCTGGTGTGGCTTGCCATTCAAGCGGTGCTTCGGTTTGCCAATCTTTGACCATTTGGGCTGAAAGAGAAGGGTTGAACTGGACCTTGATACGTAAATCCGTAGATGTGCCAAGCTGAGTGTCGGGCATGACATTGTCTGGCGACCCAGCAGCGCCCGTTTGTGACCCTGGGATGAAATCGTCCTTAGTAGGGTCGTCGTAATGATAAGTCGAATCGGTGCTGAAAAATTGCGATTCCTGTAACTCGTTGGGCGTATAGGGATTATTGGGCACTAATTCGTTTAGCTGCTTTACAACGTAATCTGTCTGGTCGCCTGGCTCCGGCCACCGTTTGTTCTGAATGCAATACTGGCTCATATAATTTGCCACTTGCTGCATCTGTTGATAAAGCATGAAGTCATATTGCTGGCTCGCTAACTTTTTTTCGGCTTGTTGGACTGTTTTCTGGACGGCTTTTTCTGCGGCAGCTTCGCTTGCCGAATCGCCATCATCGGCAAAGGCTTTGCTTTGTGCGCAAATTACAAGTGCTAGCGTCAAAAAAATATTCAGTCTCATGCTTTCAATATAGCCGACATTCTGACAATGCAATGCCGTTAAGCGGATAATTTTGCCTCTATAATTGCAGTCATGAACTGGCAAAGAAATATTTTTTCAGTCTTTCTAACTTTCGGCCTGGTATTTTCGTTGTCATCCTGCTTCGCGAAAAAGCCTGTCGATGGAAAATATCCCGATTCTGATACTCAATATGTTTCGTGGGGAGTAGATGAGTACGAGCTTTTTGGTCTGACCAAAGAAGAACTGGACTCAAGATACAAAGACCAGATGAGGTTTGCTCCAAATTATTCTAAAGCCATTATGAGTGATGCCAAAAATGAGTGTAAAACCTTTGTTGGTCCGACTTTCAGATTGAATTACGACAATGAAGGTAAAGTGGTGTCGGTCCAGCGTTGTTTTGAGGCGTGTGGTCAGGATTTTGTAGGTCCTCAATTGAATTCAAAGAAAGAAGCGCTTGAATACGCTATTAAGGGGCTTACTGGAACAAAAAATGAAAAGGATCAAAAAAAGCTTGCTGCTGCCAAAGATGAGTTAAGTAAGCTCAAATGACCAGTATTCTTTTTTGCTATTCTAATACAGGCGGTGGACACAAGTCCGCTACCAAAGCCATTGTAGCTGCAATTGGTGAAATCTGGAACGAAAGGACAAGCTCAGCGCCACCAAATATAGTTCTGGAAGACATTATTGAAAATAGCAATAAGCTAAATGACTTTTTTGTCTTCTTCTATAATTTTCTTTTGCGCTACAAACAAGACTGGGTCAAGTATTACTACAACTTTATAGAATGGTCGAAACCAAATAGCTCTGATTTTGGGTATGCATTATGCTCCGGCTATATTAAAAAAGTGTTGCGCGAAACCAAGCCCGATGTCATAGTTTCGGTTCATCCAATGGTCAATCATTACATTGCAAGATGTTTGAAAGAAATGAAAATGACCAATACAAAACTTCTTGTGGTCGTCACTGACCCTAACGGAAAATTCTGGACTGGCTGGGCGTGTCAGGATGCAGATTTAACTATTGCACCAAATGATCTGGCAAAGCAAAGACTGATCAATCTTGGTTTGCCAGAAAACAAAATAAAAGTAATCGGCATGCCTGTCGAGCCTGTTTACACTCGTCCATCGAGCAAGAGCAGGCAGGCATGGCTTGCAGAAGTAGGCTTACAGCCGACAATGCTCACAGTTTGTCTAACAGGTGGCTCTGCTGGCGGTGGCAAAATAATTGATATTTATCGCTCACTCAAAAAATGTACTAAAAAGATTCAGGTTGTAGTTTTGTGCGGCAAGAACCAAAAATTACTTGATCAAATGCAGGACGAGCGCAAATCATCGCCACACCCAACAGCTGTTTTGCTTTATGCTGATTCGATGTCTGATGTTATGAATGGTTGCGACCTGCTAATAACCAAATGTGGCGGTTTGACTACGTTTGAAGCAATTGCTCGTCGAATTCCAATGGCAATCGATATGATCACAGAGCCCATGCCTCAGGAAGAAGATACTGCTCGAATGTTGATAGAAACAGGGCTGGCTAAACCAGTGCAAAAACCAGATGACATTATCGCAATAGTGGATGCCATGGAATTTAACTTGAACGCAAGCTATAAGCCTCTTCCCACGGCGCACAATTTGGATAGAACCAATGCTGTTTTTGAAATAGCAGACGAGATTATCTCTGCTAGATGAAAGAAAGCAAAAGTTAAATAAGCTATTTTCTTATATAATCCAAGCCGTAACCCCGATACTTATTTACATCATGGCAGAAACCTACGACATTGGACTTTTAACCTGCAGCAAGTTTCCCGAACTTCAAAGCGATTTTCATTTCTTGAAGACCGAACTTGAAGCGCAAGGTCTCAAGGTACGTCCGGTTGTTTGGAATCAAATTGAAGTTGATTGGTCAAATTTCAAGAATTTATTGTTCTGCTCTGTCTGGGATTATTGCAATAACTATTCGCTCTTTCACAAATGGCTTGATGCGCGCGAAGCACAGTGCAATCTGATTAACTCTTCCAACATAATTCGCTGGAATCTGAATAAGTCTTATTTGCAGCACTTTGAAAAAAATTCAATTCCTGTAATACCGACGCGTTGGATTTACGAGCAAAATCAAATTACTTACTTGAATCTCGACTGGCAGGACGTCATAGTCAAACCTGCAGTGGGAGCCGGAAGCTCTGGAATGAAAAAATTCGAATCGCTCAGGCAGACCGACAAAATGAAGAGCCATATCAATTTTCTGTTAGAAGACAGCATCGTGATGATTCAGCCCTACCTTGAAAGTGCTGACAAGCTTGGCGAAACCGCTCTCGTTTATTTCGATGGGGAATTATCGCACGCTGTTCACCGCCCGCTTGGTGGTCACAAAGGCACTCCCGATGAGGAAGTTAGCACAGCAACGCACGTTGAACCAACTGAAGACCAGCTTGAAATTGGACGCAAGATTCTTCAATGCTTGCCATTTAAACCAACCTATATCAGAGTCGATTTGCTCAAAGACGAAAACAATAAAGATGTCTTGCTTGAAGTTGAGATGATCGAGCCAAATTTGTTTTTGAAGTCACAAAAAACAGCAGCTAACTACGCGAATGCGCTTAAAGCTAAAGTGGTTTAGCTGACCCAGTGCTCCTTGAAAGTCAATCCAGTTTGAGCAGTGATCTAAGCAGTGTTCAGTACTTGCAGTTTTGGGCTGGAGGCGCGACTGCGAACTGATAGCTTGGCATAAATTACAAAATACTCAATATACTGAGTATTTTTACTCAATACTTTGAGTAAAGGTCAAAAGAGCGATTGTGCTCTTCAGCTTAGTTGGTTTTGAACTGTCTACAGAAGGTTCACTTATAGGTTAAAAAACTGTTGAAATATTGTTCCAGTTCGCTCATCGATGTCTGACTAAAGCTATGATCCACGCCTTTCAACAAGTGTTCTTCATATGGACAGTTAACTCGCTTAAGAACTTTAAGCGTGGCTTGTTCTCTTGTTAGAGTAACAGTCTTGTCCGCGGTGCCCTGTAGTATTAAAACTGGTGGCATTGACCTAATTTGATCTGTAGGCAATACAAAACAGCCTGCCATTACAATTACTGATTTGATGTCGGATCGATTTGCTGCAGTATGCAACGATAATTGCGCACCGAGGCTGTGTCCTAGCAAGGAAATGTTTTTTTTGGCACGAGAATGAAAGAATTAGATTGTCGATTGGTTCGGATGCTTCAGCGGTCATAGCTCATTCTTCGTTCGCTCATTTTTCCTCGAGTAGAGAGTCCAATAGTTCAGGATAGTCAGGATCGTCTTTGTTGAGCAAGCTTAGTTGTGCCTGTAGCTTCTCTCGAACATCAGAACGCTTTATATACTCATGACCAAGTCTGCCCGCTTTCCGTCTACATTCTAGAAGATGGGGAGCGCTGTCAATATCGATTTCACCGCAAATCGCCTGGTGAGTAATAATGCAAAGAGAATTAGCCTGAGAAAGATTAAGCTGCCTTGAAGTCATCTGTTTGACCAGAGCCAAGGTCAGTTCGGGTTTGTGGTTTACTTTGGCATGTATATAACTGTCGTAGCTGTCTATTTCTGAATCAAATTCAGTTTCTTTTTCTACGTTTAGATATTTAATAGCTGAATCAATCGCCTGATCAACAGTTTTCGGATTTAGGAGGTCGGCTAGAAGCTTTTGCTCGAACCGGTATGTTTTATGTGGAAGTCGGATTTGTCGGTGCATGGCTGTATCCTCAAGGTGATAGTTGTCGCTCATCAACTTTTAGATAGAATTTCAGTATAAGCAATTAATTCAAATTTTGCTTGCCCTAATAAAAGTCGTGCGAGGGCATGACCAGTCCTGGCGATATGACTGTGACTTTGTTTGCTATGACGTTTAAGACAGTCTTCTCTAGCTGTAGTTTGCCCTGGACTACAAGAAAACTCGCTGTCATTATTTCTACGCGGCTCTTTTTGAAAACGCTAGGTTTGACAATGATATTTGCCATGCCCGATTCGTCTTCTATTGTGATGAAGACAAAACCTTTTGCTGTTGATGGTTTCTGACGGCAAATGACAGCGCCTGCAACTTTAATGATTGTGTCTGGCTCAGCTTCCAGCAGTTGTTTGCACGAAAGAATTCCTTTTCTGTTTGCCCAGTCGCGACAGAAAACCATTGGATGATTGCCGGTTGTGAGATTCAATGTTTTGTAGTCTGCCACCACTTTCTCGAAGCCAGTCATTGGTATCATATTGTCAGTCGGACGCTTTATAAAAGAATTGGTGTTTTTTTCTTTGAGCAGAGCTAGCACCGTCCATAGTGCTTGCCTGCGGTCTATACTTTCTGATTTTGGAAGGAAGCTGTCGAAGGTGCCTGCTTCGGCAAGTATGCGCAAAGCCTTTGGGGGCAAGCCGCTGCGTTGCACCACGTCTTCGATTGATTTAAATGGACCGCCAGTTTCCCAGGCAAATTCAAGCGCACTTTGAGCACGCGATCCAAGACCTTGCACATAGCGTAAACCTATTTGCAGAGTCAAATCATCGTCGAGTGTACAGTCCCAAACGCTTTTACTTAAATCTGGTGAAAGTACTCTGACGCCATGACGTTTGGCGTCGCGCATCAAAACGTCTGGACTGTAGAATCCCATTGGCTGTGCGTTCATGATGGCACAGAAAAAGGCTGCCGGGTAATATCTTTTCAAAAAAGCAGATGCATAAGTAATCAAAGCAAATGATGCTGCGTGACTTTCAGGAAAGCCATAATGCGCAAATGCCTGCAGTTGAAATGTTATGGTTTCAATTGCTTCTTCTGAGAAGCCGTTTTTGCGCATGCCAGCAGAAAGCTTTTCACAAAGCATTGCCATCTTGGAAAGTGAGCGCTTGTGGCTCATTACTATGCGCAGCCAGTCAGCCTCTTTGGGCGTGAGTCCTGCCGCCACTATGGCAAGTCGCATACCTTGCTCTTGAAATAATGGCACACCCAGTGTTCGTTTTAAAATGGGCTCGACTATTGGGTGAACATAAGACACTTCTTCCAAACCGTTTCGTCGTCTTACATATGGATGAACGATATTTCCCTGAATGGGACCGGGGCGAACGATAGCCACTGATACCACGATATCGTAAAAACAAGATGGTTTGAGCTTGGGCAAAATACTCATTTGCGCGCGCGATTCTACCTGGAAGAGCCCGACGGTGTCTGCTTTTGCCAGCATTTGATAAATGTTCTGGTCGTGCATATCGAGCTTGCCCAGATCTATTTCTTTGCCATAATGATTTCGAATTAGTTTGACTGCATTTTGAATCATGGTGAGCATGCCCAAACCAAGGAAATCTATTTTGATCATGCCGATGAGGTTGGTATCATCTTTGTCCCATTGGATAACCGTGCGATTATCCATTTGTGCTGGCTCGACAGGCACGATACTACCTATAGGGTCTTGGGTCAGAACAAACCCACCCACGTGAATAGAGCGATGACGCGGCAGGTTATTCAAGCCTTCCATTATTTTTATGAGTAGGCGTGAGCGTCTATCTTTTGGATCAAGACCCGATTCTTGCAATCCGCCGTTGGCAAGCGCATGTGCAGCGTCTTTTGCTTCGCCAAAATGTGCGCGTTTAGCAAGTGTGTCTATTTTTTCTTGAGAAAAACCAAGTACGCGTGCAGCGTCGCGCAGTGCCGATTTGCCTCTGTAGCAGTTTACGTTGCAGACCATGGCAGCGTGTGTGTGACCATATTTTTGATAGATATATTGAAGCACGCGCTCGCGCTCTTGATGGGCTATGTCCAGGTCTATGTCTGGCGGTTCGTCGCGTTCTTCGGATAAAAAACGCTCGAATAAAAGGTCCATTTTTATGGGGTCGACTGCTGTTATTTTCAAGCAATAACACACCACAGAATTCGCTGCCGAACCTCGTCCTTGCACAGTAATACCCTGTGCGGCAGCATAGTCTATGACGTCTTTCATGATTAGAAAAAATGAGGCTACATCGAGCTTGGCTATCAGTTCAAGCTCGTGTTTGATCTGGTTCTTGTGTTGGGTCGTAATTTCTGTATATCTATCTTTCGCTCCTAGCCAGACCAAATCTTCTAGTGTTTTGTTGTTGTGTGCGCTTCCTGCGTTGAAAAAAGGAAACTTCTTGAGCATTGGTTTTATGTCGTCTAATTTAAACGTACAGCGCTCGGTTATTACCTGCGTGTTACGGATGCCCTCTAGATTTTCGCGCCAGTAGTAAGCCATTTCTTCTGGCGATTTCATATACCAGTTGCCGTTTGGGCGCAGCTTTCTACCTGCTTGTGCAAGTGTTGTCTGGTGGCGAACGCAGGTCAAAACGTCGTGAATTATTCTTTGCTCCGGGTGAACGTAATGAACGTTGTTCGTCACCACCCATGGTATCCATAATTTTTTAGACATTTCAAGCAATTCACGACAGAGTTTTTCTTCCTGTCTCAATTGATGCGACCAGAGTTCAAGAAAGAAATCTTCGCCAAAGATCTCGCGCAGCTGTCCAGCATATTTGTAGGCTGCGACTTTGTCTTCACAAGCAAGAGATGCAGGGATAATTCCTTTAGGGCAGCCGGACAATGCGATAAGTCCCGCTTTGTGCTCGGCTAATTGCTCAATTGAAATTCTTGGCTCGCCTCGCTCATTTTGGGCACGTGCCAGGCTTATTAGGCTGCATATGTTTTTGTAGCCGCTCAAATCTTTGGCTAGAAGTATCAGGTGCGAATCGTCGTAAAAAGTGACTTCGTTGCCATAAATGGTATGAAAGTCAAGTTCTTTGCCTTCTTGATAGAAGCGCACAGCCCCGCCCATGTCGTTGTGGTCGGTCAGAGCAAGAGCGCTCAAGCCAAGTTCTTTTGCGCGCGCAACGAGGTCTTCGGGATTAGAGGCGCCGTTTAATAATGAAAAGGAAGAATGACAATGTAATT
>CAZFKB010000101.1:0-10158 GCA_964519785.1 uncultured Candidatus Obscuribacterales bacterium
CAAAAAGGTTCAATTCTAATTGTCGCTAACACGCAATTCTAATTGTCGTTGATCACTCAACAAGGAGAACAAAGATAACTTTTGAAATGCTTCAGCATCCTCAGCAGTAGGCGCAATCATCAATAAATGACTTGCCAGAACCTTCAAGGATCTCAATTCTTCCTGAGAGCTCGCAGAACAAACTTTTTCCTGCAGCGAAGCAACTCTATCCCTCCACTCTTTTTCAGACACCTCTCTGGTCAAAATAGAAGCACTGCGTTCCTTTCGTTTTCTCTTTTCTTCACGCATTCGAATCTCATAAGCAATTCGACGAGCCGCTAAAAGACCAATCGGGATACTTTTTTCTTCAGACGAGTGAAGGGGATTGCTTTTTGATGAAGCAACCCCCACCCCAACGTTATATTTGTGTGTAACGGTTTCCAAGTCATCACATTTAGTGGCATTTTGCGCCTTAACTTGCGCAGTTTTCCACAAGTCTTGATGCCTGTACAGAGTCTGATGACTCACTCCAGACTTCAAAGCCAGGTCTCTTACACTAAAGGTAAGACCATCTTCCTGAAAGTCTTCAACTGCAGCCTGAATCTTTCTTCTAGCAAGCGACGCTCTATTTGAATTATTCCTAGCCCAGGATGCCGGAATCTTTGCCTCATACTTAACCAGTCCCTTTCCACGTTTGTGTGGTGGCACCCAGGCAGAGGCTCTTTCTATTTGCTTGAAAGAATCAGATCGTCCCAAAGAAATGTCATCACTTTGTCCATGATGTCTGGTCTTGAGTATTTCCTCAATTACCCACTTTCTTTCACTTTCATAACCATAACCAAGTGGTGCAATTAATTGCTCTGGATCTCCATAGAACAAATAATGCGATAAAGAAAAGATTGCATCAGCTCGCTGAGAGGGTCCAGTCAATCCACGCGCATAATACTCGCGCCCTTTGAGCCACACTTGCGCATTAATACCTGGTGGCAACTTACGAAACACGCCTTTAACTACAGACAAAACTTCTTCTGAACACTCAATCTTTTCGACTGGTCTAATCGGCACCACTTCGGCAAGTTTTGGAGCACTCGCATATGCACTTCCTGCTCGGGCCAAAAGTATTTCCTTAGAGCAAGCCATCTTCTCCACGTATGCTTTCATCTGATGAAAACTTCTATACGGATTCACCGAATAAGTCATGTCTTGAACAAACTTAGACAAAGCTTCATAGGGACTCAACTCATCTCGCTCATCTCTAAGTGCAAGCGAATCAGGATTGATCCAAGCAAACCCTCTTTGTAGCGGCAGCCTCAACCCCTGGCCTAAAGATCTCTCACCTGGATGAGGAAATATCTCGAGCGTGCCTTTGGCTATTTCAAAATCATGCATCTTGAACAATTGAAATAATTGATTGCGCAAATCTTTTGAAGAAACCGGCGCATCAAAGAATATATACAAATGCCATCCGCCAGACTCAGACGATTGATACAAATTCGTCTCAAGAATTCCGGCTTTCTCAAGTACCGAACACAGCTTCTTTATTCCAGCCAGATTGTGATATTTACTACCCTTGTCTATGTCTATAACAGCAAACTTAGACGCTTTGCCAGCACGACAGCCCAGGAAATATCTTGGATGAACACCCGCCACCGCCTTTAGTATCTCGCTATCAGTCAGCTTCCACTCTTCATTTGCAGAAATCCAACCGCCAGATTCATATTGACGATAGATATATCCATAGCGATGAAACAACGACAAGAACATCTCTATCGCCTCTTTCGCTTGAGACGGATAGTGTTTTTGACGTGAGAATCTAGCCGGTGGTCGTGATTGATCCACCAGAGAAATAAGTCCGGTCGTAAAGGTTCCTCTTTCTAAATAAAGATGAGTTGACCTAACCGAATCAGTGCTATATGCTTATTGCATCTCAGGAATTCGCCAAAACCCTGAACACAATTGCATAACCGATCCGAAATGGGTCCTTAAAGACATCGCCTGCCAGCGATGTTTTTTATTGCTTTAGTGTCTGATTACCTCCTTGATAATTTCTATGTTTCTTAAATGTCCCCTGTCTGGACACTTAAACTTTTGTCTGGACAACTAACCCTTTCCGCCCACAGATAGCGATATTCGCTTGTCTAAACGATGCAATAACTTGGCTAATTTCTCCACACTAAACTTGTCTATTCGAAGTTGCTTTATCTCTGAAATTCTTGGTTGTTTCACTTCCAAAAACTCAGCCGCCTCAACCTGACTCCAACCTCTCTTTTCAATCTCTTTTTTGATTGCTTTTAGAAGTTGAATCCGAAGAAGAAGAATTACTCCCTCCTCCCCTTCATATCCCAATTTGCTCAATAAGAGCTGGTCTGAATAAGTTGCTGAAACGTCCATATTGGTGTCTTTTAGCGATACAACTAAGATCTTTTCTTATACAAAATTACGTATAAAACAAAAACTATGTCGCAGGCGGTGCACGCTTACTACGCCTGTTTTTGCGAACTGATACCTTAGGTTCTAGAACAGGCTCACTTGCCTGCGCACCTGGAATTGGCAATAACAGTTGAGTGAACTTAGATATATACGGAAGACCTTTTGGTACTTTCTTCGATCCCTTAGCGGACTTCGCCTTTTCTTTTGCAGTAACTTCAATCTCTTGATTTTGTTCGGGAGTGAAATCTATCTGTTCATCTCTTGTGCTTTGAACTTCCTCATCAGTCAATACATGATCGATGAGTCCAATTGTTTCAATGAGCATCGATTCCAAGCTCGACTCTGGATTAGGCTCTGGTTTAGACTCGACTTCCAACTCAGTCGTTGCTTCTGCATCTACTACTGGTTCTTCGATAATCAGAATCACTTCCGAAGGCGGGGTGAAATCAACCTGCTCAGGTATATCCTCTATCGACTCAAGTTGATCAACTTCGTCAAACTCAACTACAGGAAGATTGCGCGAATGAATTTCTAAAAGCGCATCTGAAGATGATCTGAACTTATCCATATCGGCACAGAACATAGCAAGCGCCGACTCAAAAGAAATTTGATCTCTACATACTTTTATTTGAAGCGAATCATTGAGCCACGAAAATCCTTGCTGCAAGGGAAAGACCAGAGCTCTTTCATCGTCATAAATAACTAGATTGTTCTCGAGTTTGAGCCCGCATCTGGTAAGTAAACTCTTCAAAGCCTCAGCAATAAGCTTTGTCTTCATTTCTTTGTCAAAGAACAAATAGATCTGTATCTCATCACATGATGCAGATCCGTATATAACGGGCAAAAGACCAATGTTTCTGAGCAACTCAGTTATCACTGCTATTCGCTCAGGATTGCTATACATAGATTCAGCAGGAATTCCAAGCACAGCAAACTTAGATCTGGTGCCCATAGGACAAGCTCTTATGAAAGCGGGCTTGTTATCTAGAGAATCTTCGATTTCTTCATCACTTAGAGAATGATACTGGCTCATCGGACGCCACGACTGTGACTCCGGTCTTTTATACATGCTGCCAGTTCTAATAGGAAAAAGACTTAGATACTGCTCAAAGCGCCTAGCATGCACCTCCTCACTATCTGGAGGCATGAATCCATGCGCACTATATATAGAACTAGTATTGGTAAACTCGGGCAAACTAAACGCCTCGGTGAAGTAAAAGTGAGAACAACGAATCAAAAAGTACCTGGGCTAGTGGATCTAATTGACCTCCACTTACCTTTTATATATCGTTCGTCCTTCCTTTCTAGGTGGCACCGAATTCGGTGAACCACATTTATTAACTTCTGCTGATCCTAAGGCCGATTATTGAAATCTTCAAGCTCTTTTTGGCTAATCCTGTGACCTTTTTGAGCAATCGTCTAGACTGTCCAAACAGACTATACATCGCATGTCTAGACAGATCAACATCAATCCTCTTTTTTATATTTATCTGACTAGACGGTCTACCCAGTCCAGACAAATTATCCGACGAGCCACCAGATCTGACACCAGGGATTTTCATCTTCTTTTGCCAGGACAAAAAGTGAGAATCGCGTCTAGACAGTCCGGTCAAATCAAAACACTTCGTCCAGACAAGCTCCAAAAGCACCCAGTACCTGGACCAAATCGAACGCACCGCTTGTCCAGACAGTTTGCACACGTTAATTGACCAACCTGGGTAGACAGCACGGACAATCGACTAGACAACAACTAGTCACTTACAAACATTTCTATCCAACCCGCCAATTCTATATATAAGACATAGCCACCAATTGCAGTGCCAGCCTACTTTCGTTTTTCCAAGAACACAATATAATTGTCTAGTCATCATTTGCATGTCTAGACATTTACCGCTCAATCGGAGAACTCGATGCAAAACACAGCTTCTAACCATACGACTGGACAAGGCAGCCTGCCACCACAAGAAAAGGCTAACAAACCAACTGCCGGTCAATGGATGTTTCTTCAGGAAGCCTCAAGCGCAACTGAACTCTCCGAAAAGACTCTCAGACGCAATATAAAGAAGGGAATTCTAAAGGCTAGAAAAGGCAAGGCAGTAAACGCCAAGATTCAAGTCTTCATCACTCCCGACTTGCTTGGCAAACTTCAAGATCCAGCCCAAGAAGACCACGAAGACGATGTCTGTCTAGACAATGTCCAGATTGAAGAATTCACCGTGGAAGACATGTCCGAGTCGTCGGATGAAGACTCGGTCCAACAACAAGATTTTAGTCCAGGCAAACAAACAAACGCTGCTCCAGACATGGAGGCGATGAAAGCATTCATTAGTGAATTAATGAATCCCCTCGTAAAGCGCGTCGAAGAACAAGCAGTTGTTTTGCAAGAACAAGAGCGCATAATCGAGGAACAGAAAACTCAACTCAGACTTCTTCCTGACCTTCAAAGCAAAGAAGAAAACGAGCGCAAAGCACGTGAATTAGCCGAACTCGAATTGGTGGCACTCAAAAAACAAATCGAAGCTCTTCAAAAAGAGAAAGAAGAGCTTGGCACTACCGCGCAAAAAGCGGCTGAATTGGAAAAAGAAATCGAGACTCTCAAAGCCCCCTGGTGGAAGAAGTGGTTTTCCTAAAAATCTAATTCAAGCGATTCTCAACATTTTCTACAAACACTGGCACATGTTTCTTGAGGACTGAAAGTAGCTTATCCAGATTGAAATCCCTTAAGTCCTGAGCTTGCTCAATGAGTATTGACATAAGTACATCTGGATTTAAATTGTCCAAGTAACAGAGCTGCGTATCAGGATGTTGCGGCTCAATATTCCAGGCATCTAAATTCTCAAAATCTTTCAAATTGAAAGTGGTAATCACCTGGGCAGATGCACAAACAGCACAAGCAGCGACGTGTCTATCTTTCTCGTTATTTTTCATGGCCGAAACTTGTTCTTGAGGAACATCAGTCATGGCTTCCGGAAATGCATTTATTAGGGCTGTTATGAATTTATTCGCTTTTGCTTCATCCATTCTGTCTCTATCAATCAAATTTTTAACTGTTTCATCGAGAATAGTTTGCGACCAATGAACTCTGTAAAGACCAGCTTCAGCTGCCCGCAGCAATGTATCTCGCACTGGTGCATTGAAGAGTACGTTAGCATCAAGAACAACGCCGAATGTGGACACTAAAGTGAATCCTCAATCCTCGTAAAACCCTGCATCCTGACTTAACCTAGTCAATTCTTTCAATTGGCTTCGTCTTTCCTTATCAACTCTTTGCTTGTATTTCATCAAATCAACAAATCTAACACGTCTGTGACTACCAGGATCTTGCGATCTTTCAAAAGGGATCGCCTCTTTCTCTAATAGTTTAACAAGATAAGGTCTTGAGACATTTAGAATATTAGCCGCCTCTTGAGTAGTCAAAAGATGACCAATTGGAACAATAGAAACAGCATTACCTGATACCAATTGAGGAATGACCTGCTCAAGTACTTTATAGATTGGCTCTGGAATTGGAATTTCACTACCGTCAGGAGAAATTAGTTTTGCATGCGGATGAACAACACGCAAAACTTTCCCAAACTCCTCAACAGCAGCTTCTTGATCAGTTGCGGAAATGGGATCTAGCACCTGGTTCATAATCGAAGGCCTCCAACCACGGATTCGATATTATTGATTATACTCAAAAATATCAAAACAAAACGAAATTATCGAAACTATTCTTACTTTAGCACTATAAAAGCATTTCGAAGCGGATAAATCAGTTAGAGCATTGACAAGTATTACAAACTTTGTCATACTTTTTCATACAAACCGGGGTGCGCGATGAGAGAAAAAAATGAAAGCCCAAATCGAAAAGGAGAGCTCATTCAACTTCGAGTTGAAAAAGCCTTTCTTGACCAATTAAACGCACTCGCTAGCAACAAACTACTGCCACTGAGCGTAATGCTCCGACTGTGGCTTTCTGACAGACTAAAAGAGGAGTTAAGTATGATAGGGTCTTTGAGATCAAAATGGGAGATTGAACGCTTAGGTGAAATTGAAAAACTAAAAGACGAAAATTTTCGGGAATCGCCACTTTTAGTTATTCATGTTCATCCTCTTACACCTGGAATAGCTATTGACCTAAGTGAAGTAGCGAGATTTGGAAATCAACTAATTCCCTGGGGAACAACAGGCAAATCAGGAAGGATTAAGCAATCTGGATATGAACTCATTCGTCAACACAACGGAATTGTTCATGCTAGAGGTCAAATTTTTAAATCCGGTCAAATCGAAGGCGTTTTTTCGATTGAATCAAACAACAATGAAATCTTAGGCATGCAAATCGATGACGCAATAGTAACTGTCATAGAAGCTTATTGTCATCTTCTAAAAACCCAGGAAACTCCTTTACCTTATCTTTTCAAAATCTTTTTGTTGAATGCGAAGGGATTTTCATTGAGCGTGCATCCAACAATTTATTCCAGCCAAGAGCCGGATACTTTTGAAAGCAACAAAATTGAATTGTCGGACATCTTGATTGCTGAAACTTCGCAGTTTTCTTCTGATGAAGCGATTGGAAATCACATAGTCAGTCAGTTGGATGAATTATGGAATTCGGCTGGAGAGCCTGGATCAGCAAGTTATGATGAAAATCAGAAGTGGCGGAAGCGACGATAGTGACATGATTGAATGCGCCGATCTTTTATCACGATGGAGACTCGTTTCCAAAAAATCAGGATGGAGACTAGTTGGACATACCCAGCAATCGACAAGCTAGGATTACCCACTCTAAGGATGTGTCATTCTTCTCTTGGCAACACAATCATTGATGGGAGGTCATTTATACATTGAATGCTGATAGTCGAGCAGGGAATGCTCCGCCTGAGGTGCGAGCCTGGCTAAATAGAATTCGTACAGAGAATTACCACTTAGAATTTTTGTATGCAGCTGAAGCCATTGTAAGCTCTTCTCAGCTGACCTTACAAACCTGGGAGCGCCTTGACATGTGGCGTGAAAGACCACTGATTTCGGTCTTGGAGTTGATCGCTTGCAACTACCTTTTGTCGGGCAGACCAGCGAAAACTGAGACTGAGACAATGAAACTTAAGACTAAGATAGTTTCAAAAACTAGAGAGTTAGCTACACTGATACGTAAATCCAATTTTGATCTAGATGCGTTCGATTTTTTGATTGGTGCCGGCTTGAAATCAAGCAAATATCTTGCAGACTTGGCTGGAATAGATTTGACCGACGAAGCAAACAGCTTAGCAATTGAATATCGTGGTCGAATCATACTCCATCCCTGTATTAGCGTATTACTCGAAGAATACGCTAGTGAAGTCAACGCGGGAAGACGTTCACAGAGTCTTGCTCTCACAAAAAAGGGACGCCGTACATATTTTGTTAGGTTACTCAAGCCAAATCTGAAAAGGGCTTTGACTAATGCCCCCTCAGTTTCAGCGGTTTGGGAACTATTGGCAGACGTCGCAAACACATTATTTCCAGAAGAAAAACTCATAGACTTACATCACGTAAAAAATCTCAAATCCTAATAACCCAGTGCTAGCAAGCAGCTGGAAGATCGTAAACCTTCGGCTAGCCTAAATCTTCCAAGCATGGAGCGTTTGAACAAACTTAAATTGCGTTGAGTAATTGAAGGAAAATAAACGTAATGAACAAACGACACGAGATTAATCCAAATGTTCTAATACCGGCATGGAAATCTTTATTCTGGGTGGTTATGACCACTCTTCTCTCTTTAAGAATAGACCTCAATTTTCAAAATGGATCATTAACCGGACATGCTCATTTTAGTCCTTGCATTGTGAAGGGTCAGCCGTGGAGCCTAGAATAAGCACAGAGACTAGGTAAATCCGATACTAATCGTTTTACATTTGGAACTATGAATAACCAAGAAATTGAAAAGCAGAATGAGATTAACGCAACTGAAGTGTAATCCGTTTTTTAATTTGAAAAATACGGTGGAAACATATTACGTTCCCGGAATCAGCCTTAACCCTGTATGGGATGAATACTGACCTGTTGGCGTAATAATTAGGTTATGGGGTCGCCCGCCCACAGCACGAGTTCCAGGTCTACTCAAATGTCTTTGCATATTGCAAACCGCCTCTACCGGCAATAATGCTAGTCGGCCAGCATAATTCAGCCTGTCTTCAATTAACACTCCCCTTTGTCGTAAAGTTTGGGCAGAGTCTATTGTGGCATTGGCCTGCGGTACATATAATTCAGAATCGCCATTGTTATATCGCATGAATTGAAAAGGTTGCCGAAGAAAAACTTGCACCCGGCGCCGCTGCTCGAAATCAGGTTGATCTTCACTAGGAAGTTCACGAGCGTTAGTAAGTGTAATGATGGATTGCCGTTGTGCAGTTACTCGAGCTTGAACCCTATTTGCACCATCCAAATTAGTTATCCAAAATAATTCGGGAATCTGTCCGAATGGTGTTGTTTCATGAACGGTGAAGTGAATTCCAACTCCTCTATTCTCATTCAAAGGGCCTCCCGGAATGTTTATCAACCAGGAATTGAGTTCAATTGCCAACCAGTCAGCGAAACGATCGGGCTCTGCGGCTGGAAAATTATTAGCACTTTCTGCGCGTCTCGCCAACCAAGCCAACATTCTATTTCTGTTGATTCCTGCAAAACCACAAAAAGACAAAGCTCCTCGAAAGTGCCTGACAGCAACGACTTTTGGAGCTTGAGATTCAACAACTCTTAGTGTTCCATTGGGTTGTACTATCGTAATAAAAGAATCGGTGGCGTGTACTATACAATCGGAGGTCAGAAGGGTGCTTATTACAGTCATGATGCTTCTCTAAAAAGATGTTTCGCCTTTTCAAGGATGCCGCGCAGGTGCAGATACAAGGCACGAATTTTAACATCAGACTACTATAAGAATTGTTTTCAAAGCTAAAATAAGATTGTGTCAGACTGTTTGCCAACTGCTGGAGAAATTTTGTTTGAGAGTTATCTCAAACAAAATGAGATTACCTGGGAAAAAAACCCGAAATTGAACGGAAAGAGACCAGATTTTCTGGTAAATTTGAGCAATGGTATTTATTGCGAAGTAAAAGATTTCGGAGAAACAGAGCAATACAAACAGCAATATAAAGCAGGTTTAGAGTCTCTACAGAACAAAACCGGCGATTCTTCATTTAATGAAGAAATTGCGCGTGAAATTTCACGACTTTCGAAAACTCAAAGCGCTAGAGCGCAAAGATGGGGTCCTATAGAGGCTGTTCAAGCTAAAATCAAAGAGGCTGGAAAACAATTAAAGCCGGCAAAGGGTAAAAATCCTTGTCTTGTGGTCTTATACAATTCTACGTTTTTGCCAAATGATCACGATTTGGTAATTAACATAGGCATTGGAAGTTCTAGAGTTTTTCCGAAAAGTCAAAACACGACGATAAGTGCATTGGCAGTGATCGAAAATTACTTTCCAAATAAGCCAATCCTGGAAGAAGCGCTGAATCAGGAATGCAGAAATCTTCGTCAAGGCGGCAATTTTGGCGGTGTTGAACTCGAAAAGCTTGCAATCTTTGAGAATAATTTCAAAGCAAAATTTGATCCTGGATTTTTCGAAACTTATGAACCAAGGCTGCGGATTTACAGAAATCCAAATGCAGCCGTGCCATTAATGAAAGATCCTTTTCGCGGAAGGTTTGACGAAGAATTTGATATTTCGCAGAATGCGTATTAAACAAAAGGGTTATTTTGTCCAGTCAAGACCCTGACAATCGACACCCAAAA
>CAZFKB010000102.1:0-9808 GCA_964519785.1 uncultured Candidatus Obscuribacterales bacterium
AAATACTGTAGCGGCGTATGGCATATACATTTCCTTTTTCATCGGAAGAAAGCGGTTCCTTTCTAAGCATCAAGCTTTGCGCAATCGAATGTGCTTTGTCCAAATGAGTCTCACTCTTAATTGGCATCAAGGGGAAGCGTTCTATAAGGTCTCTATATTTTTTTGTTACCATCAGAATTTTTCCTTGTCATACTCCGCGTGAGTCATCAATTTCAGTATGTAGACTTTCTCGTTTTCTATCCAGACCATAGCTGCCATTCGAAAATTATTGCCACCAATATTAAAAATGAATTTCTGATTTCCTAGATGATCCGCAGTTTTAAAGGTCTTTTGCACGTCAGAATTGTTTTTCCAGCTAGCTACCTTCGTTTTAATGAGCCAGTCATTAAGTGGAGCCTTAGCATCTGGATGTATCGCTATGAACTGCTCAATAATCCTGGAATTTAAGATCTCCACTCTGGTGCAGTTCTCCTGTATTACTATCCTCTCAGATTGAGAGGCGGTTGACAAGCTTTAACCTCTCAATTTGAGAGGAATTAAGATTAAATCGGTCAAAAAGCCCAAGTATTGATTCTAGGTTAAACGCTTCAAGAATAATTTCACTGTTCAATTGCACAGAAGATCTGCGGTTAGGCGGCACCTTGAATCGATTCGCCAATAGTCAGTTGTTCTGCAAATTTATGGACTTGATATGAATCAGAAATTTTTCGAATTCTTTCAAGTCGAAATCTTTGATAATGCGCTTTTCAAAATCTATTCTTGACGTAGATTCTTTTGACTGATTTTGCTGTCGGTCTTTGCGAAGTTCTTCACGCTTTGCTTCTGGCATCCAACCATCAGATTCATAAGCACAAATGACTAGATAATTTTTTTCGCCCGCGACACATCCAAAAAACGCTGGTATCACAAATTTCTTTGCAAAATACGGCTTTTGAATATGCCCGACTACATAACTCATCTCTTTGTCGCCGACTTTGATGCTGCCGTTTTTTTCGTCTGTGAGACCACCTTTGATAAAAGCATTGCTTGAGGCAGTTTCAAAAGGAACACCATTTTTTGCGAACTCACTGGCAATAGATGCTGCCGTTTTTGATTTATCTATAAGTGGTGCCTTTAAAATAGATATTGGCACATTCATTTCAGTGTCGTTAATTGCGATTTCGATGCACTCTTTGGTCCGCTTGGCTGCGATTATCTCGTAACGTTCCGGCAGTTTTTCAAAAGTCATTACCGAAGCTATTGTCGCATTAACTCCAGCAGGGTTCACCTGATAGCTCGATTCAGCCACTTCTTTGACTTCGGCTAATTGCTGAAACGTCGTGCATGAGGTGAGCATCAAGCAGCTTGCAAAAGCAACTGTCGCCAAAAAATGATTTTGATTTTTCATAAACACTTCATTCTCTTACAATTCTTACCGCTGCAACTGTAGCGTCCAGTCCTCCGGTTTGCAAGACTTGCTGCCAGAGTGCCAGACCCCCGGGCGCTTCCTTTTCTCCTTGGGGACCAGCATTAGGATTCCAATCGCGCGCTACTTGATCATATTTTTCTCTTGTATTCCAGACTGCATCGGCGGTGGCACAAAAACGCGTTTTTAAAACAGCCGTATCGACGCCCTGCACAGATGGTGCAAATCCTGCGAAGTGACGCAAGAGCACTCCTTTTCCGGTGGCGTAATCGTTTGAGTAGTCTGCAAAATCGTTACTGAAATTGTCGGGAAAGTCAGACTCGTGCAAAATATTCTGTTGATCGAAAAATGGAGTTCCGGCAGGAAGACATCCGTTTACTAAATTCAAAGCAATTTTACTCACTGTGGGCTGTTCCGCTCGTCTAAACATGCCGTAGTACATTAAGGCTGCAAGCACGCAACCTTGATCGCCGCTCCAGAACCATTCTTTACTATGTGCAGATGGCTTGGCTGCACCAAGGGCGGTTTCACGCGCAATGTTTAAATCGTTCAAGAATCCCCAGTCCTGAGGAGTATTTCCATCCCATGTGCCCGATAGCAGCCAGGCGTACCACTTGTCTGCATATTCGGCGTATTCGGTGTTCGTTTTGGCGAGTCTTGTAGACAGTGTCCAGAAAAGCGAGTTAGTGACTGTGTTTCGTCTTCTTTCTTTATTCGAGTCGTGAATGTTGTAAATTCCACCTGACTGCTGGTCAAGATTTTCGAGCATCCGTTTATGACAGTATTGTGCTTCGCTCAGCATCTCTTCGGCATTGAAAGGTAAGGTTGGTGCATTTGGTCCGGACAATAAGTCGAACACATTCATGGCAAACATTGCGACCCATCCAAAGTCGTCGACCCACCAGCCGACGTTTTTTTTGCTCAGGTAAAATTTCCAGCCGTCAGTTAATAGCTGCACAGCTTTTAGCTTTTGCTCGTCACTTGTTAGAGGCTGTTCAAAATAACGCAGCACCGAGTCCATCGTATTTGCTTTGCGCCATATTTCAGAATCCCATACTAGTGGATCGTTTTTTTCAAATTCGAACCATATGTAGTAAAGCTGGTTAAAAATAGAATCGGCGTTTTGTTGATAGTCGGCGGTTGATTTGGTCATTTGGAATTCCTGTAGGTATATTCGCCTACATGATACTAATTCTATTTGAAAAGTTGCAACTTGAAAATTATAGTCTTGCACGATACTAAATATGGTGCGAAAAATAGTGCATTTTATTGAACCGGATGTTCCTGAATTGGTGAGTCGCACAACGCTGGTGTGCTTTACGTTAGGACTTCATATGGCGGACTTGGCGATTGGCAGAAATTGGTGCATAATGAGTTTCTGGAGTTCTAACGCCGATGCTCGACGCGTTCCACGATATGCGACTCAAAATATTAGCGCCCATGGGGCGACTCGTCCTGCCGCGCGGCTATTGGCACGATCCAGACAGCAGTGCTTGTCATCTGACTTTTGATGACGGACCGTTTCCTGAGACTACACCCGCGCTTCTTGAGATGCTTGCTCAGGCTGGTATCAAAGCCACATTCTTCTTTTGCGGGCGGAATATACTGCGCTACCCTCATCTGGTTGAGATGGCCGCCCGCGACGGGCACGAGATCGGCAATCACACTCATAACCATCTTCCTTTGTTATCTATCAACAATCGTACATTCGAGCATGAACTCGACCGCACTAATGAATTGATTGAAGATATCACCGGCATGGCTGCCAGAGTTTTTCGACCGCCTTACGGCATTATCAATAAAAGTAAAGCTCAAGCTGTTGCCGAACGCAACATGAGCCTTGTCTATTGGGGTGCCATCGCAGAAGACTGGAATCCAGTGGGTGCAAGAGAAGTTACCCGTCGCATCATGGCACAGGCTCGCCCTGGTGCTCTTATAGTCCTGCACGAGAGCAAGCTTTTCGCCAGCCAGTGTCTCGATTCTACTAGAATGATCCTCGAGAAAGCAAAAGCTCGCAATCTGACTTTCGACATCATCGCTAGAAGCTGAGCCTATTCTATTAGTGTTTTTAGTGACCAGCGGTGACTTCGTGTTCGTCGAGTAGCTGGTAGCGCGCTTTGGTATCTTCTTCCACCGGCTTTGAAGTTGGTGTCATGAAAGGAAAAATGTTATCGTTGCGGTCGTTGTTGGCAGTCGATGTTTCTAGCATGATGCTGTCCAGTCCGCCCTCTGCCACCGAAATAATGTGCGAGAGATTACCTGGCAAAGTTATTGTCTCACCTGGGTTAACCAGTACTGCACCGCCGGCAGGCAAGTGGTGCCAGATTCCATCGATTGCGACATCTACGTTTCTGCTCGAGAGAGTGGTGTCATTTTCTGCCCAAGCCAGCTCGAAGCGTACCGGAGAGCCAGCAATTACAGATACTTCCTTACGTGCTTTCTGGCGATGAAAGTGGTGCGGTTCGGTTTGACCTGCTTGCACAAAGAGATATTTGCGTGAAAAGCTTGTAAACGGATATTCATAGTTACCGATGCAAGATGTCTTTGCTAGAGGCTCTCCAAGCTCGTCTACAAGCGCAGAACATAGTACGAAAATTACTAATCCGCAGTGCTCGAAGTCTCCCAAACCAAAATCCACAACCTTCCAGCCCAGTTTCTGATGTCGGATGCCGTCTGCATTTTTTTCAAACTCCTCAGGATTCCATTCCGCCCACAGTGGCAGGGCGACACCATATTTTTTTGCATTCGAAATTGCGCGTTCTATTGCATAATCAATGTCTGAGCGTTTCATGCGATTTTTGCAGCTACCTTAAATAATTGACTCGAAACTTTTTGAGTGAATATATCATATGCTTTCGCCTTTGAAATCTATCTTCCATCATTCATCTTTCGCTTTCCTGTAAGGTGGAATTGGATCAAGCCTGAACCTCACATAGATATGATATTTTTCTTTTGTCCAGGTGATTTGGGCTTGTCACCTATCGGCAAAAATTGCTCCAGTTCGGGATAATACGCAAGAACTTCACCTGTGCGAATGTCATATACCCAGCCGTGTAAGTTTAATCTACCTTCGTTCAAAGCTTCAGCAACCGAATGGTGAGTACGCAAATTTTCAATTTGAACGAGCACATTTTCTTGTACTGCAAAATCGATTTTTTCTTCGTCTGTTGCGTTCGAATATTCTTGCTCGATGATTCTCTTTGTGCCGCGTGCATACTGCAGCCAATCTGCCATCATTGGCAGTTCATGTAAGGCTTCTGGATGCACGATAGCTTCCATCGCACCGCAAGCTGAATGACCGCACACTATGATATCTCGAATGTTTAAGTGTTTGAGCGCAAATTTATTAGTTGGTGGTGTTCAGCGGTCTTGGGGTGTGTTGAAAAGTGTTGCCGTGGTTGTTGAAAAGGATTTTATGGGTGTTCGAAAATTTTCGATACTGCATTTAGTGGCATATGGTATTTGCGTTTCAGTTATTTATATTAAGTTCTGTCGATCGAACTTTGTTATCCTTACTGTCCACACGTAAATTCAAGTCGCACACACTTTCGTTGTCGGCTGCAGAGTAGCCAAAATAAAGACTGCCTTTTTCGTAGAAAGGAGTGGTCGTGCTGTCGGGAGTGCCCATGAGCCCCACGAGTTTGTCGGCGTTCCACCCTACTAAGGCCTTTGTTTTATCCAACTTCTTAGCCAGAAGGTTTCTTTCTCTTTTAGTAAGAGATTTCCAGTTTTTGAGCTGTTCAGATAAGTCTGAATTTTTAACGGCTTCGAACTTACTCGAATTTTGCTTTGTGCATCCATGGAAGAATGGGAGCGCGAAAATGGCTGTCGCGATTATCGTGATTGGTACAAGATTTACTGCCAAAGCAGGGAAACAATTCAATTTACTTTTCACAGACTAAACAAAATCATTAGTGATTTTACTACAGACAATTCAATCTCTCATGCATAGGATAGATCGGGAGTTGAGCACTAATGAAGATGGGCGAAGCCGGTCCTGGAGTGATACAGTCTAATTTTGGGGATGGTAGGTTTGCCCAATCAGTTGAACTGACAATTCTCATTCTGGCTGTTGTGGCGATTGGTCTTTGCAGTTACATCTATTTACAGCAAGCGAAGCGAAAAGTGTGAAAGCTTAATCTGCTTGCGGAGGTGGCTTTTAAAACAGTTAGCCAGTTAAGCGTTAAATCAGAATGTCAAATTTTAATGAAAAGCTCATTAGACGGAAATCGCACTTTTGCAAGATCCTTATACTTGTCATCAGCGGCTCTGTATCCCAATGCGCAAATAACTACACTATTGCAGCCTTTGGCTGGTAAATCCAGAATGCGATCGAACTCCTCTTTGACAAATCCTTCCATTGGGCAATTGTCTACCTGTAGAGTTGAAGCAACGGTCATTAAGTTGCCCAGGGCAATATAAGCTTGTTTGGCCATCCAATCGGCAAGTTGTTCTTGACTAAGATTTTTAACAAAGCCTGTCATCATGTCTTTTAGCGCCTGCAGCGATTCTTTAGGTGCTTGTCTTGTCTCAGCTATGATGTCGACGAAGCGGTTGACATGCTCCAGATTCAACTCTTTTAAACGTGAAAAAACCACCAGATGTGAGCAGTCGGCAATTTGTCGTTGATTCCAGGCTACCCCAACAAGCTCTTGTTTTATCGCTGGGTCAGTAACGACAACAAATCGATATGGCTGCATGCCAAAGCTTGAGGGAGACAGTCTCAAAGACTCTTCCAATTTACTCCAAACAGAATCGGGAATCTTGCGGCTGGGATCAAATTTCTTCGTTGCATAGCGCCATTTCAACGCATCTATAACATCATTTTTTTCAGTCTCAGTAAGCATTTACATTCTCCAATTCAGAACAGACCTAGCATTTTATCAGATTTTCTTTGTTCATTTGCAATGACTTAATTGTGTCGTTTTGATGATTTTTTCAGCCTGCCAATGGTGGTGTCGCATTTGATATCAAATCCGGTCGTCTGAGAGACAAGAAATGCAAAGCTGTTATAACGAGGGCGTGGCTCACCGTTCCGTCTAGAACCAACGCACCTATATCGCAGAGGTCCACAAAGCGTGTCCTAACTCTTTCTGTGCCAGTGCCATCGAACTTTGGTTGCTCAATCTGATAAGCCTCCTCGGCAAGGTAGGTGTAGCAAAGATTGTTCTGCAAAGCGGGATTTGGATGATTCATTCCAAGCATAGTCCAATTATTGGCGACGTAGCCAGTTTCTTCAATCAGCTCACGTTTGGCTGCCTCATGCGGATCGGTATCTGTATCGTCTACACTGCCACCAGGCAATTCAAGCGTGAGTTCTTCGATACCATGTCTGTATTGCTCAACCATGATTAGCTGCCTTTTATCATTAACTGCAACAATGTTGACCCAGGGTCCGCAATCAAGAGTATAGAAACTGCGCGTTCTGCTACTTTCAAGATTACTGCTAGCCAGAATTTTGTTGACCGAAAAGATTTTGCAATCGGCTAGCTGCTCTTGCGATACAGTCTGCCATTTGAGCCAGTGTGAACTCTGGTCAATGGGGTTGATTTTTGAATTGTTAATGGCAAGAGATTCATTCTTCATCTTCTAGTCCTCCACTGAGAATACTCTCAGGCGAGGGTGAACAAAGAGTGAACCCACCCATCCTATCTCATTGGAACGCCTTCGTTTTCGACCAACCTGACGTCTATATGAATATATGCTCTTTCTTTTGAAGGTAATCCGTTTGTAGTCACTACTATCGGCACATGCCATTTTGGAAAGTGCATATTGGGAATTATACAAGTGATACTGGATTCGGTGGCTGAAACTACATGAGCCTTGATTTTGCCAAAGGTGACTACGTTCTCGGTGACAACTGGTGAAAAGCCGCTTCCGCTTATGGTGACAGGGTGCTCGGGAGGTGATGCCAGTAAATTGATCCGCGTAATATGGGGATATGAGCGCATGGTAACTTTGAATGGGGCACTTTTTACATCTGAGACTGCCACTATTAGACTCGTATTACCGCCGTCCTGATGAGCCAGAGGCTTGAACTCTATTTTGCCTTCAGTACTATTAAGCGGCACTTGATGCTTCTTGCCTATGTACACCTTTATTTGTTCTGGGCGATCCGAAAAGTTTTTTCCCAGTATCGTCACCTTATCGACCACGCTCATAGGATCTGGCTTTACTTCGGATATTACCGGTCTTGAAATAAATACTTTCCATTTTAGCCGCGCGCCAGATGGTCCGAAGCCTTTCACCATGATTGGTGTATTACCTGTCGACAACTGACCCGTCAAATCGAGCGTAAAATTGTCTTCACCGCCAAAGTTTTTAAAAGAAGCTAACGGTTTTCTATTGAGCTCTACTACCAGGTCGGTAACCTTTGGTCTTGCATCAGCGCCGTTAGTAAATGTCAGACTCAAAGGACGTTTTTCTTGACCGGCTTTGAGATGAATATGATCGTTCCACGTGTGCCAGGCACCAGCTCTAGTTACGAGCGGTTTTGATTCTTGTAAAACCGCCATATTTTCGGCGGCTGCTGAATTCCGGCAGCATGCCATGAAAAACAATGGAAGCACAAATATAGCTCTTGTTTTTATCATGCAATCGGTCCCCTTTAACACGGTAAGGTAGCTTGTATTCTAGACCACTTTCAATGTTCCCTGTTTGAGGTCCTGTTTTGTAAAGTAGTGAGCAGGGTAGAAACCAATTGTTTGTATAGCGATGAGTACTGGATGAAAAAGAATCCTCCAAAAGCAAATCTTCATGCCGACTATCTTGAGAAATGCGCTCATCTGCGCACGCGCAAGGATCGATTTGAAGTGGGAAGGGCGATGCGCGAAAAATGCCCTAGAGCAGAGCACTCACTATACCAAGTGGATTGGAAAAAACGCAGAGATCCGATCGAGCTTTTGATCGAATCAAGCCAAGGGCGAATTGAATCCCTTTTGCCTATCAGATATGGACGAATGGCGACTTCGCCTTTTGCCTTTTTTAGAGGATCGGCCGTCATAATGGCGGCTGATTTAGTTCAAACTCCCGATACCGGTTATGCTGTGCAATGTTGTGGAGATAGCCACTTGTGCAATTTTGGCGCGTTCGCCACGCCGGAGCGAAACATAATTTTCGACATTAACGATTTTGATGAAACCTTTCCGGCTCCTTGGGAGTGGGATCTCAAAAGGTTGGCTGCAAGTTTTGTGATTGCCGGAAAACACAATGGGCACAAAAAATCAGATTGTCGTGCCGCTGCAATAAAAGTGGTCGAATGCTACCGCGAGCGAATGTTGGCGCTTGCCCAGATGCCATCTTTGTCGGCTTGGTACGACTTCTTGTGTTATGAAGAATTGATCGATCGCAGTCGTGATAGCAAGTTTCAAGAGCGGCGTCGAAAAGACTTGAAGAAGGCGATGGCGCGAGATGGGCTATCAGAATTCGTTAAGCTTGGTCATTTCGTCGATGGTAAGCCAGGAATTAAGGATCAGCCTCCTTTGATATATCACGACGAAAGGTATCACAATCCAGAATTTCAAAATGCGGTTAGGGCTGGCATTGAAGAATACCGTCTCTCTCTGCCGATGGAACGACGTGTGTTATTCGATCATTATGAGTATGTCGACACTGCAATCAAAGTCGTCGGCGTTGGCAGCGTGGGAACGATGTGTTTGATTGTTTTGTTTTTTGCAGCCGAAAATGATCCGCTATTCTTGCAAGTCAAGGAAGCCAGGCAATCTGTTCTGGAGCCCTATTCTGGTTATCCACCATTTCAGTCTCACGGAGAACGTGTGGTTTTTGGTCAGCGTCTCATGCAGGCTGCAAGTGATGTTTTCCTTGGACACTTTATTGGAATGTTGCAAAACAAACATTACTATGTGCGACAACTGCGTGATGTCAAAGTAAAAATTCCAGTTGAGACGTTCTCAGCTCAGGAGATGCTCATTTATGCTCAAAAGTGCGGCTGGGCTCTAGCTCGTGCGCATGCACGTTCTGCTGATCCTGCGGTTCTTAGTGGATATATTGGCAAAGCAAAGGTGCTACCAGAAGCGGTGGCTGACTTTGCTGAAATTTACTCTGTTCAAAATGAGAGGGACTACAACAGGTTACTCGACGCCATCAAATCTGGTGCGCTCCAGGCGCAACCTGGTTAAACAGTAATATAGAAAATGCACGCCATTACATCACACGACCTACATTTATATAGTCGCTGGTTCTTAAGCGTGCTAGAACCAATTTGGCACCCGTTCAAAGCTCTGCCCAATCCAAAACTAGCTCCCAACCCTGATTTGAGATTCCTGAGCAGCCAGTATCAGTGGAGAATCGAGATATCAGATTCTGTAGACTCAATCAAAAATATTGCAGAAGAAAAGCATCTCATTCAATCAACCAATCTACTTAGATTGCTGGTCGAAGCCT
>CAZFKB010000103.1:0-9626 GCA_964519785.1 uncultured Candidatus Obscuribacterales bacterium
GTCATTCTTTTATCTGTGACCATGCTACTTTGGGTTAATTGCCATCCAGCCTTTCCTTTGGGACTGGTACTTATCTGTATTAATATCCTGAGTTCAATACTATCTGGCGCTACTAAAGAGAAATTGAAATTCCTATTTCTTGCGCTTGCCACTACAGGCGCCACTACACTTTGCAATCCGAATTTTTTCGAACTCCATTTGTATATCTTGAATTACCTGAAAGGCACAGGAATTCTAGCCAATACCGAAGAATACCTGTCCCCTGTTTTCCACGGAAATATTCACGCCATTTGCCTTGAGTTGCTAGTTTTTACTCTCATTTTCGCTCTTTATAAATTTAAAGGTCCCGAAAAAATTTCTCTAAGCTCTGTTTTGACAAGCGTTTTCACTCTGCACCTTGCTTTGTCTGCAGTACGAAACATACCAATATTCGCTCTTGCCGTTTCGCCTTTGATTGGTTTTTTGCTTCAAAAGAGGACTGAAACAAGCAACGAAGACGCCAGCTCTAATGCGACTTTTGCAAAATATAAAAAAAGTTTTGCTGAGTTTGACCAACAAGAAAAACATAGCAAAAAACGCATTTTATCTATCGTTTATACCATTATGGTGACTTGTCTTGCTTTTACGCCAATGATGAAGGCTGGCTTTAACAAAGAAACAACACCCAGCAAAACATTCGAATACATCGATAAAAATCTTCGTCCAGCCCAGGTAGGCGATTCAGGATTCAACCTGGACAACTGGGGCGGTCTCTTGTTTTACAAATTGAAGATGAAAGTCTTTATCGACGACCGGGCAGACTTTTATGGTCAGGATTATTATGGCAAATACGGAACAATAGTTCAGACAGATCCAGGCTGGCAAGCCCTTCTGGACCAGTTTAAAATCAAATGGATTTTAATGCCAGTAAATGCCAAATTAGCAAACGCACTTTCAAAAGATCCGAACTGGAGCATGGTCGAAAAAGACGAGGCTTCAGTTATTTATCTCCGCAAGGAATAAGGTCGATTTTAAACGAACCACTCTGTTCTTGAATATCGATTAGGGTGAATTGCCTTGGATTGCTCTTAAATTGATCTGGGGGCTAATCAAGGTTCCTGGAGAGGGTTTTCAGAATGAACTGGGTATTTATTGGCAATGTTCATTTGTAACTATCTAGTTACTTGCATTAACCAATATTACAAGTCCGAAAGTGCTTGCACCGCAAGTGGTTCTAAACACGTAAATAATACGGACTCCTGAAAGCAAGATATATCAATGCTTTCCAGATGCTTATCAAATGTTCAATACTAGCGCAGGTGGCGTTAAGCTCCTTCAAAATTCTTGATATTTCTTGGGCACCATATTTAGTGAATCACCTAAAAGTGTGAGTTGACAACTGTTTTGAGAATTAAGCGCGACTTATTTGCTGCTCTTGGCTAGGAGCTCGTTATTCTTGTGCGTATGTTCAGAATCTAAAACTATTTCAGAGTTTTGGTTATCTCTTTGGATAATTGGTCGCGATTGAGAATGTCCAATTTCAATCACACGAAAGTGGTAAATGACAACTCCCAACTTGCGCAGTTAGCGCATGTCGGGAATTTGGGGTGTTTCATTTTTCCTTCATTTTTCTATGAGTAGATTCTCAAATTTTGCAAGTGGTCAAGCATTGTACGACGCGCCACCACTTACGTAAGTTTGCAGCATCTATTTCGGCATCAATTTCTCAGGAATCCCTTGTATCGCATTAGCGCCTACCAAGTATTTCCACAATCTACCGCGTTTTTTCAGGCTTACTTCGTAAGCGCTAAGAAGCACGATTTGTCGTTTTGAAGATTTTCTATCTGATCAAAACCAGAAAGAAAGGCAAAACTAGATGAGTGATAAGCTCAAGATCATGCAAGAGAAGATCGTAAGACCTTTTATCAAACCCTGGACTACCGCTTGGTATAACGGTGTTTCAAGGCGAATTCCCCATCAGCTAAGCAGCTGGCATTTGCAGCTTACAGGTGAATTGGATCTGGGCGCAAAGCGCGATGTCTTTGATGTCGACCTGTATGACACTTCTGTGTTTGATGTTGTGTCTATTCATCAAAATGGTGGCTATGCAATTGCCTATTTCAATGGTGGTGCCTGGCAGCCGGACAAGCCTGACTCTAACTTGTATCCAGCTTCTGTTATTGGCAAAGAGCCGATGAAGGGTTGGCCGCAAGAGCGCTGGCTTGATATACGTCAGATCAAGATTCTGCGTCCGCTCATCCGCAACAAGCTTGCGCTTGCCAAAAGCAAAGGCTTTGATGGAGTCGATCCAGACAATATGGATGGATTTACTAATACCAAAGAATTTGGTCTGACCAAGGCGCATCAGCTTGCATTCAATAGAATGGTTGCGCATGAAGCAAAGATGCTTGGGCTTGCGGTCTTCTTGAAGAATGCAGACCGGCTCGTCAAAGACCTGGTGCTTGATTTTGATGGAGCGGTTGTGGAAGAAGCTTTTAGGTATAGCGAAGCTGCTTCCTATCAGCCTTTTCGTGATAATCAAAAGCCTGTCTTTGAAGTTGAGTACAGAGCTTTTACCAGAGCTCAGATAAAAGAAGCCACTGCACGTGGTTTCAACTGCATTGAAGCAAAGCTGAGTCTGGATGGCGCAACCAAGCAGGTTACGAACTACTAGAAATATCTGGTTCAAGCGGCGGTGTCGATTCATATCGACCCCCGCTTGCCAATATTTAGCGCAAGCTAGCGTGAGTTTTCGCAAGCTCGCACATCTTGAGAAGCGCTCTGTAAGCTTATTTACACAGATCTATTTTTGATGTAGAGCAAAATCAAAGCGAGATTGAGATCTAGATCTCGCTCTGTTTTTTCTCTGTATGCTCGGCTTGTGTCCGAGATTCATTTCTAGAAAACAAACTTCAAATAGAAAGAAAGATCTATATGTCAAAAAGAAAGAAAGTTGCAGACACGCGACTATTCGGTATTGACGTTGCTCATCATGAGGGCGTCATTGACTGGAAGCGCGTTGCTGCAGCAGGAGTTAAGTTTGCCTTCTTGAAGGCAAGCGAAGCTTCCACATTCAAGGACAAGCGCTACAAGTTCAATCGCGCTAATTGCGCGGTGAATGGAATACCCTCCGGGGGATATCACTTCTTTCGTCCTCATGCGCCTGTCAACAATCAGATTAATAACCTGGTATCAATGGTCGGCTTCATGAAGGACGGCGAATTGCCGCCTGTGCTAGACCTTGAAGTGCCCGAGTCCTGGCGCAGTCTCTCTTTGAGACAGCGTCTCAATATCGTCAGAACGTGGCTTGATGGCGTCGAAAACGCACTTAACGTCAAGCCTATCATCTATCTTTCAAGCTCGTTTGCCGGTGATATTCTCGGCAGCGACAAGTTCCTCGCCAATTACATACTTTGGGTCGCCAACTACGGCAGATCCTCTCCCCGCGTTCCTGAGCCTTGGAAATCAGGACCGGGCTGGACTTTCTGGCAGTACTCCGAAACTGGCCGAGTCGATGGCATCAGCGATGATCTTGTCGACCTCAACTGGTTTAACGGTGACTCTGCCGCCTTAGACAAGCTTCTTTGGAAGTCGGAGTAATTGCCATGTCAGACAACAAAGCTCCAAAAACTCCTCTGGAAGATCCTGCTCCTAACCCTAACCCTGCACCAGCTCCGGCTTCTAACCCGGCTGAGCAGTACATAGCCAAGATTATCAGGTATATCCCTGGATCAATTGTGGCCGGGTACACGAGCATGATCGGCTTGGTATCTCAGTCTCAGCCATATCAGCTCCATTTGTCATGGGCGATATTTGGCTTCTGCCTTTTGCTTGCACCACTATATGTCATGTTTGTTCCGGATTCAATTCCGAACACCAAAGACTGCTCGAAGCGGTTTCATGTGGTTGCAAGTTTCCTGTCGTTTGCAGTCTGGGGTTTCGCCCTAGGCGGACCATTCGCCAGTCTGCCCTGGTATTCGCAGGTGTATGGCTCTCTTGCGCTCATAGCGGCGACACTTTTGATGCCGCTGCTTGAGCGAGTGATGATGCTTTTCAATTTCTTCAAGAATGAGTGAGTTGCATATTTAGAGCTGGCTTTAGCTAGTTTGCATCCCAACTCAGCTTATTAATCTCTAGACGAAAAACCAATAGCTGTCCTTGAAACAAAGCAGGACAGCGACATCAAAATTCAAAGTAAAGGAAAACACAAATGGCTACGAAATACGTAGACTTGAACAACGGCAACGACGCAAACGACGGCTCTAGCTTTGCTCTGCGCAAAAAGACGCTGTCATCGGCTGCAGCAGTTGCAGCAGCAGGCGACACCATCCGCGTGATGGGCAAAAATTCGAGCAACTCTGGAACAGCGACGTGGACGGCAGGTTCGTCCCTGGTGACGCTTTCGGCTTCCCTGAACCAGGTCTTGGCGACTGATGGTGCGTGGACTGCTGCGACCAATATCACTTGCACGGCGCCGACCTCTTCGCCATCGCCTAAGCAGGGCGCAAACTCTGCTCGGATGGCGGCAAACGGCACGTTTACTACTGGCAAAGTGGCTCACAAGGCTACTGGCGCAGCACTTAACCTGAGCGGGTATCAACAGATCTCGTTCTGGGTGCAGTGCTCGACCACGCTTGCTTCTGGTGCTCTGAGCATCAACTTGTGCTCTGACGTTGCCGGCAACACCATTGTCGACACGCTCACGCTCAACGTTGCGCTTGGTGCCAACAAGTGGACGGCAGTCACTATCGACAAGGGCTCGGCTCTTGGCGCATCGATTCAGTCGGTGCGACTCACCGCAAACTCTGCTATCACGTCGAAGAACATTCTCATCGACAACCTGGTTGCCTGCAAGGCACCGACTGCGGCAGACTGCCTCACGCTGAACACCCTCATCTCGCCGGACAACCTGACCTGGTATCCGGTCCAGAGCATCAATGGCACTTCTGTATACATCGATGCGCAATCAACCACTGCCGCAACGGCAGCGAAGGGCTATCAGGGCGCGACTGGCTCGAGCACTTTCTACATGCTCCAGCCGACGCAGGTGTCTATCGGCACTGCAAGCTCTACTTATGCTCAGACCTTCTCAGGCAACGGCTCGCTTGGTAGCCCCATCACCATATCTGGTGGATGGGATGCGACTGCAATGACCACACAGGATGGTTGGACGACTATCGACATGATGGACTGGACCGCATCGGGCCTTAACCTGAGCGGCACTACCGGTTACATTACGGTCGACAAGTTCAACTTCGCCCGCTGCGCCTTCCCTCTGGGGCTGGTCGCAAACTCCAAGGGCTACACTTACTCTAACGGCTCTTGCGCCGGCACCGGCTCGTTTTCGAACATGCCGACTCGCGGCGTGACGCTCTCTAGCGTCAACTTCTTGAACTGCTCTGGCACGACGGCAATCCTCAATGTTCCTTCGACTGCCAACTACAACACCGACCAGGCGAACTGGAGCATGTCCAGCGTCAAGGTCTGGGGTGCTTCGGTTGCAGGCATTCAGGTGCCGTCATTCATCGGCTCGCCCGCTATTTTGATTTCGGGCTGCGATTGCTCTGGCAACACGGGCAACGGCTTCAACATCTCGTCTATCTGCGACTTCCGCAACAACACCGCAAAGCGCAACACGAGTCCTGGATTCTACTTCCAGAACATGAACGGCTTTCAAGGCTACAACTTGGTCTCGCAGAACAACACCACTGCCGAAGTTCAGCTTAATAATGCTTGGGTTGAGATCTTCGGTCTCGATACCAACTTTGCCTCCGCAAACCCGCAGGTCAACTTCCTTGCAAGTTCGTCCGGTCAGGCCAATATCTACAACTGGACCCAGTACACTGGCTCAAGCCCGCTCGCCAAGCTTACGAGCCTTGGCGACCCCGTGACTGGTCAGACTGCTGGAAACATTGTTTCTTCCACGCGAGAGGCAGCAAACCCCAACAACAACTCCATCTACACAGACTACGGCACAGTCACCACGACTGGTGTTGTTGGTCAGTCGGGCTCTGGAATCGGATGGAAGCTATCGCCGAATGTGAACGCTTTTGCCTCATCGCCGCTGCGCCTCAATATCGGCAAAGTGGCATGCCCTGCAAGCCTTCAGACTACAATCACCTACTGGGCGAAATTCTCCGCAGCCGGTCCTACGGGCAGGCTCAAAGTCTTTGGCGGGCGCTATCCTGGCGTTGGCTCTGCCGGCACCGATGTTAGCGTTTCTGTGTCTGGCACGGCCTGGACTCAGTACAGCCTGAGCTTTACTCCGACTGAAGCATGCGTCGTCGACGTCTTTGCCGAGGTCTGGGGCTCAAGTACGCAGAACATGCAGGTCTCTGGACCTGTAACTGTCACCCAGTAACTAACTTCAAGAGAAAGGAAAAAATCATGGCTACAGTAAGCCTTAGGCTAGACCAAGCCTATACTGGAAGTCCCTTCATCTGGGGTTCTTCTCAAAACGCGCTCTTGATGCAATTCGTGAGCCAGGCAGCTCCCTTTGTTGTCACTAATCAATCTTCGCAAGCACAATACACCATGGACGTTCTTGGAAGATTGCAACAAATCACGTTCTCGAACGGGACAACAGTTTCCTACTCATACGATGCAATGGGCAACAGAACGCAAGTGGTCTCTGCATGCGGCTCTTCCGGCTGCTGATTTTTCTTGCAGTGAATCAAGACGCAATTCAACCCCAAAACAGAAACTAAAATCGAAAAGGTACTCAAGAATGATACCCACCCCAAAGTTCCCCGAAGGACGCACGATTCCTCCGGGCAATACTCCCGTGCAAGGTCGCAACAAGCCGCTCACGCACGATGAAGCCAAAAGAATGATCGAAGCCCGCAAAATGCCGGGCAAAGTTTTCGACCCCAAAGCAAAGCCCAAAGCAAGAAAAGGCAGTAAAGCCAGCAAAACAAAGATGGCTTCTGCGATTTCGCTCACTCCGTCGCAGTTCGATATTGCAGCAGTCGCAGCATCTCTCAGCAACGATGTGGACAAAATCTATCAGTGGATGGCAAGCTACATCGAATTCTTGCCGACGTTCGGCTCTCAAAAAGGTGCGCTTGGCTGCCTCATTGACCGCCAGGGCAACTCTTTTGACCAGTCCGCACTCATGGTCGCTCTTTTGCAAGCAGCCGGCTATACGGCCAAATTCATGTTCGGCGAGCTGCGCATAACTGCAGCAGATGCCGCTTTGTGGCTTGGTACTGACGCGCTTAATGCATATTCGTCAAGCAACTATCTTTCGAATGGCGGCATTCCCGCAAGTGTCGAATGGGACGCCGGAACATCAACTTACTATGTTATCCTCAGCCACTGCTGGGTAAAAGTCACCATCAGTGGTACCGACTATGTTTTCGACCCTTCGCGCAAAGTCTACACTGTGATTACAGGCCAAGACCTTGCGACAATTTCCGGCTACAACGCAACCACGTTCCAGTCGGCTTGCTTGAGCGGCGCCACCGCCACTGTAGACTATCTCCAGAACGTCAACACGGCGAATATGGAGACAGAATTCAACACCATGGCGTCGAACCTGATTTCCTGGATCAACACAAACAAGCCTGATGCCACGGTCGAAGACCTCATCGGCGGCAGGAAGCTCGTTCAAAACACAAGCGTCCTGCGCGACACTAGTCTCTCTTACCAGAGAGCTAGCACCACGCCTGTTGAATGGGTCACTATTCCTAACACCTACAAGACTGTCTTCAGCGTTCTTTATGACACCATTTCACTGAGCTTCTACTCAGAAGATATCGTCAGCAAACGCTTGAGCATCACATTCAACTCCTCGCTTCAAGCAGAACTTCGCCTCGATGGCACCCTGCTTGGAACAAGCACAGCTCAGATTCCAGGCTCCTACAACTCAGTCCTGCTCACTATCGATCATCCATATGGCTTTACTTGGGCAGACCAGAGCTTCTGGCAGACAGTTTGGGCGGGTAAGCCTTACCTGATTGCCCAGTCCTGGGGCAACACCACCAAAGAAATGGCTCACTACCACCAACGCATCTTGAACGACAACATCTCTGCTGGTGGTCTTGATGATGACGAGAACGTCATCTGTGAGTCCTTGAGTGTCCTCTGGCACAACTGGGCTGCTAATAAGTCCATCGTCGCTTCCATGATTGGACGTATGAACAAATGCGCTTGCGTCCTTCATCACCAGGTTGGACTGGTCGGGCACTACGACGGACCCTTCACTGACCTTGGTGGCATCTTGTGGAGCACCTCTGCTCTCGACAACGACTACACTCGCGTCTACGCCACCGACACCATGCTTGCTTTGCGCGGTGTCGCTTTTGAATCTAACTCTATTGCACAGGTGCCTAACGTCGAGGGCGTTAGCTCCGACACCGTCATTGGCAAAGCTAACGATCTTGGTCAAAAGCTCTACATGGCAACGAGCACCAACTGGACTTCTACCGTTCGTCCAGCACTAGTCAACTACCCGACAACGGTACTCGACAACATAGAGAACTGGTACATCAATAACGGCTGGAACGTTCTCATCCACGAGGACGGCAACACCACACAAAGCCAGTACCACGGATATGGTTTCTTTGCTGTGGGTCAGTTTGGTGGCGCTGTTGGTATCATCAACGGCTACCTACTTGGTGGCAAGTCCGCTGTCTATCAGACGAGTTCACTACTCAACGCTCAGTCAAAAAGCCCAAATAACCAGGGCAAAGACTGGCCTGTCGAGCGTGTTGAAGTCGACAACATCGTCGACAAATTCTCCGGGCATTTTATCTATCGTCACACAGACTTTACCATTGGCTCTGGTCCCAGTCCTGTCAGTCTCGACTTTACCCGCTTCTTCGACAACAGAAGAAGAGACGAGTATTCTAACGCAGGCTACGGTTGGCGCCACAACTACATGATTTCTGCCGATGTCGGCAACGACGGCTTTGCAGCCCTCGGGGACCAGGCCGGAATTGCTGCTGCAGCTGGTCTAATCTATGCTCAAGTTGGCATCTTGCAGCTCCAGGGCGGCGGATTTGGACAGAATTTTGTCCTCATGTCCCTTGGCGCGCTCTATGCAAGCAAACAACTCACTCAAAACGTCGTTCGAGTCCGCGACGGCGACAGTACTTATACCTTCACTAAGCTAATGGACGGTTCCTATCTACCGCCCAAAGGTGTCAGTCTTGGTCTTGTCTACAACCCGGTTGGTGGCAACTTCGTCATGGAAAACTATGACGGCGACAAATGGACTTTCAAGTTTGGCGGGCTCATCGACAAGATTGAGTACGCCCAAGGTGTCACGCTCACTTTTACTTATTCAGTCTTTCCTTTCGCAAACAGGCTTGCTACGGTCACAAGCAATGTGGGGCACAGTCTCACTTTCAGCTATGGACTTATTGGCGGGCTCGTTCCCTATCTGACCCAGGTTACTGACTCAGCTGGGCAGTCGACTTCTTACGAAATGGACTTTTCGTCCAGCTTCAAAATTAAGAAATTCACCGACAAAGCTGGTCAGTTCCATAACTATGTCTATGACACAAAAGGTCGCATGCAGTATTTTGAGCTGCCAAACTTTGGCAGGGTCACAAACACTTATGACGCTCAAGACCGCGTCATCACCCAGACCGACCCTGGCAACAACATATCTACCTTCCAGTACAACGGCAACTACAACGTCG